>VXRS01000013.1 GCA_009838385.1 Dehalococcoidia bacterium
GGGGGACTGGGGGCGGCCGGGGAGCGGCGGTTCGGAGCCGCCAGTGAAGATGCTCTCGATGAAACCGCGGTGGTGAGCGGCGAAGAACTCTTCGGGGAGGGGCTCGGCCTTGAACCAGTAGCCGTGGGCGCCGGCGGGGGCCCAGACCGTGCAGAGGGTATCGAGCATGGCGAGGCGGCTGACGCGCTCGGGCCAGTCGATGGCGAGCTTGAAGGCGATGATGCCGCCCCAGTCGTGGGCGACCACGGAGGCGCGGTCGATATCGAGGGCGTCCATGAAGTTGACGATGTCCTGGGCGAGCATCGCGCGGTTGACACGGACGCCGGGCTTGTCGGTGCCGCCGAAGCCACGGGTATCGGGAGCGAAGAGGGCGTAGTCGCCGGCGAGGGCGGGGAACTGCTTGCGCCACTCGTAGGAGGTCTCGGGGAAGCCGTGCAGGAAGATGACGGGCTCGCCCGTCCCCTCCTGCAGGTAGTGCATGCGCAAGTCGGCGGTCTGGACGTGCAGGGATTCCATCTGGCGGCCTCCGGGACGGTGCGTGCCGGGGAGCTTACCGCCTCAAGTCCGCAGGAGTGAGCACAGGCGCCACCCCTACCAACGCTTGGATTCCTCAGCGTATACGTGGGTGGGCAGCCGGTAGCTGATTCCCTCTTCGTCGTAGTTCGAGACGTCGAAGAGGGCGGAGAAGTTGGCGAAGTCGCTATCACGGGCACGGTTCGGGAAGAGCCGGCGCATGAGGGTGTCGTACTTCTCGTTCAGGCGGAACCAGGCGAGTACGCCGAAGGAGGTGGCGAAGAGGCCAGGTTCGGGGTAGTTGAGCTGGTCCGCGAGCTCCTTGCCGATGAGGGCCCGAGAGACGTGATAGACGTACCCGGAGAGGCTGCGGCGCTCCTCCGAGGAGGTGATCCCCGCGACCAGCGGCGCCGAGTTGACGAGCGAGTTGGCGAGCACAACGGACTCGATGCTCGGCTCGGGTTCGCAGAGGAGCCCGATACGGAAGAGTTCCAGGGCGTCCTCCTCGTTCGTGAAGAGGATGGCATCGGGGATGCCCATGAGATGACCGGAGTAGCGCCAGATCTGCATGAAGCTCCTGGCCTCTTCCTCGTTGTACCTCGCGCCCAGGCTCCGCATGTGCCTGAGCAGGCGGGCGGAGAAAGCTGTGATGGCGAATCCCACGTGGGCCGCGCTGAGGGGCACGCCCCATGCGTCGTGCTCCCAGTCGGAGGATTGGGCCAACAGGCGCCTGACCTGGGCATGAACCAGGCGAACCCGTACGGAGAGCTTCCAGCCATCGCCCTGTCGCATCATGCCGCCGGGGAAGAAGAGCTCGATCATCTGGCGGTTGTTCTGCTGCAGGCGCCTGACGCCCTGGTCGCGAAGCCGTCCGGTGATGAAGAACGACTTCGAGATGTTGGTCGAGAAGCCCTCGACGAGGACGCCTCCGAGCATCCCGGCGAGCAACAGCTTCGAGTTCTTGTGGAAGAGGCGGACGCCGGCCCCGAAGGACTCGAGGTCGACCCACTCAGGCGGGTTCTCGATGCCCTGGAAGAAGGACTGGACGGTTGGAGGGGCATCGCGAAGGACGTCGTGCTCTTCATCCATGCCCGCCTGGAGGAAGCGGAATCCCGCGTCGGCGTCGATGGTGGCAAGCTCTTCCATCATCGCGTCGGCCTCGGGATCCCCGATCACGGTGTGCGCGACGTACCTCTCGGCGAGTTCCGGATTGACGGCACGGGCCTGCTCGTAGCCCTCGAGGTAGTCGGTGGGCATCGTCATTTGCCGGCCGACCCCTCAGCGGGACTCTCCTCGGCCTCAATGCGCAGGTCCGGGAGCCAGGTGAGCCACGAGGGAAGGTACCAGTTGCGTCCGCCCAGCAGCTCCATGCTGGCCGGTACGAGGACGGAACGAACGAGGGTGGCGTCGAGGAAGATTGCGACGGCAAGCCCGAAGCCAACTTGCTGATTGATGATGGTCTTGCCGGAGGCGAAGGCGCCGAAGACGACGACCATGATGAGCGCGGCGCCGGTGATGAGTCCGGCCGTGGAGCGCAAGCCGTAGGCAACGGCCCCGGCGTTGTCGCCCGTCTCGTCATAGCGCTCGCGGATCCGGCTGAGGAGGAAGACGTGGTAATCCATCGAGAGGCCGAAGAGGATGGAGAAGAGGAAGAGGGGAATCCAGACATCGATGGATTCGGCGTGCTGGAACCCGAAGATGCCGCCGCTCTTCTGGAAGACCAGGACCAGCAACCCGTAGGCGGCGCCCACGGAGAGCAGGTTCATGATGATGGCCTTGATGGGGATCACGATGGAGCGGAAGACGAGCATGAGGATGAGGAAGCTGATCCCGAGCACGAACGCGAAGACGATAGGCGTATAGGTCTCGACCACGCCGAAGATGTCGATCGTGAGGGCGGTGCGGCCACCGACGTACACCTCCGCCTCGACGCCGGAGAAGGCGGCGGGGATATACCTGTCGCGCAGGTCTTCGACCGCCTCGACGGCAGGGCGCGCGCTCGGTTCCCCGGGGGGCGCCACGGAGAGGAGGGCCAGATCGCCCGCGGGGTTCACCACGAGCCCGGAGGGGAGAATCTGGTAGTTCAAGGCGCGCAGGCCTGCTATCTCGTCGCCGCTGAGCAGCTGCTGGGGCAGGAGGACTGTGAACCGTCCGTCGGCCGCGATCGACTCCTGGAGGGCGGCGATGGCTTCCTTCACCTGGGGTGAGTTGATAGCGCCATCAATGACGATCTCGGCGGGCGTAACCAGACCGAAGGAGAACTCCTCCTCCAGCACGAAGAAGGCCTCCCGAGTCTGGGCTCCTTCGGGGAAGACATCGACGCCGTTCAGGCCCGTGTCGATTTCGAAGTAGAAGTAGGCGGCAGCGAGCATGGGCGCCGCGATCACGATGATGCTGACCACGGGGTACCTGACGACGATGCGGGTCACGCGCTCCCAGAACCCATCGTGCGAGTGCTCCTCGTCGCCGGCCGAGGATCGGCGGAGGAACGGGAGAGAGAGCCGGTTCACGTTGGAACCAAGGAGGGCGAGCACCGCCGGCAGGAGCGTGAGAGTCACCGCCAGGGCGACAAGGACGACGATGATTGCGCCGAGGCCAATCGACTGGAAGAACGAAGCGGGAACGATGAGCATCCCGATGAGGGCCACGACCACGGTGAGGCCGCTGAAGAGGACGGTGCGCCCGGCTGTTGCGCCCGCGCGCTCGGCGGCCTGGATCTTGTCCAGACCACGATCCATCTCTTCCCTGAAGCGGGAAATGATGATGAGCGAGTAGTCGATTCCGACCGCCAGGCCAATCATCGTGATCATCAGGGTGATGAAGAAGATGAGGTCCATGACCTGGCCGACGAGGGCGGCGATACCGAGGGCGATGGCAATCGAGACCACCGCCAGGCCGAGCGGCACGAGGGCAGCCACCACCGCCCCGAAGAGCACCACGAGAACGATGAGGGCGATAGGCACGCCGAAGCGCTCGCCCTGCTCCAGGTCTTCCTGGGAAAGCTCGTTTAGCTCGTGCGCAATGCTGGCCGTTCCCACGGTGAGCACACGGAAGCCATCGTTCGTATTGGCGTGTTCGACGACTTCGACGAGATCGGCGACGTTGTCCGTGGCCTCTTCCAGGGTGCCGGTCAGCACGAGGGGGAGGATGGCGGTGCCGCGGTCCTCGGAGACGAGAGCGTCATCGTTACCCTGGTAGTAGTGCCTGGCTGTGGCGACGACATCGGGACGGAGTTCGCCGATCTCGGCGAACACCGATTCAACCTTCTCGCGGAAGGCAGGGTCGTCCACCGTGAGGGAGTCCGACTGAACGACCACGACTTCCGTAACGGGCTCGGGTACGGGGCGCAGCCGGGTGTCGAGGAGGCTCGTGGCCGTGTCCGCCTCGACTTCAGTGGTGAGCGTGAGCTCGGTGGTGGTGGCGCTCCCAAGCAGCTCCCGAACCAGCACGAGGCCGACCAGAACAGCGAGTCCCCAGAGGGCGACGGTCCACCAGGGCCTGCGGGCGCAGATGCGAGCCAGGGCGTCGGTCACGAGCCGGCAACCTCCCCGGGGGAGAGGCTCGCGGAAACGAGCGCGGCACGGGGCCGATGTCCAACACGGAAGTGACCGACGTTCATTGCTGCACTGCCAAAGCCCGTAGCACGGTCGCGCTATCCCTCCAGGGGCAAAGCGCAGGGCTCAGCTTACACCGATTCTTAACCTGACCAACAACCCGGCAGGGCTCGGCACGCCCGAGAAACCCAACGTCCCCCTGTGTGCGGCGGGAGGCAGACGGAATGGCCGGTGCGCGCAGCCTAGCGCTTGGTGTACTGCGGAGCCTTGCGGGCGCGCTTGAGGCCTGGCTTCTTGCGCTCCTTTACGCGGGCATCGCGGGTGAGGAGGCTGGGGGAGCGCTTGAGCGTGACCTTGAGCGCGGGGTCGGCCTCGACGAGGGCGCGGGCGATGCCAAGACGGATGGCCCCGGCCCAGCCGGAAACGCCCCCACCTTCGCACTTGACCTGGGCGCTGAACTTGCCTTCGGCGCCTACCCGCTTGAGGGGAAGCATGACTTCGTCGCGGTGCATGTCACGGTCGAAGACATCGTCGAGGGGCTTGCCGTTGACGATGATCGCGCCGCCGCCCGGGTAGAGGCGCACGCGCGCGATGGCCGTCTTGCGGCGTCCGGTGCCGTAGTAGTACTGCTCGGCCATTACTTCTCCTCGTCCTCGGGCTCGTCTTCCGGCTCGTCCTCGGCTTCCGCTTCGGCAGCGGGCTCGGCCTCGGCAACGGGCTCGTCTTCGGGGGTGTCATCCTCCTCGGGGAGGTCGTCGTCTTCAACCTCGGCCATGGCTGCCGCGTCCGCCTCCGCCGCGGCCCGAGCCTCCTCGAGCTCGGCAAGCCAGGCGGCGACCTTCTCGGCTCGGGTCGGCCGTGGGGTCGGGGT
>VXRS01000106.1 GCA_009838385.1 Dehalococcoidia bacterium
GTGAAGCCGAGCACGGCGATGGCGACCGTCGCGCCGAGCAGGACCGGCATCTCCCAGCGCAGCAGCCGCGGATGCACGTCCATCGGACGGATGACGGCGGCGAGGCCGAGCACGAGGGCGACGTTGGTGATGTTCGAGCCGAAGACGCTGCCGACGGCGAGGTCCCCCGAACCCTGGATGCCGGCGACGAGGCTCACGACGAACTCCGGCGCGGAGGTGCCGAAGGCGACCACCGTGGCCCCCACCAACAGTGGCGACAGACCGAAGGTCATCGCCAGCAGGGAGGCGGACCGCACGAGCAACCACGCCCCCAGCAACAGGACGGCGAGGCCGCCAACAGTCAGGACGACGTCGAGAAGCACGCTCGAAGCCTAGCCGAAGGTCGGCCAACGGCGCACACAAAAGCGCCGCCCCTGAGGGGGGGCGCCATCTGGGTGTGGCTGGGGGGGAGCGCGCGAGGCGTCGTAGTAGAGGGAGGACTCGTGTGGGTGGGGGGGGATGTCGACCGCGGCCACCTCGTTCTCGCGCTTGTAGTCGATCCAGGTGCGGATCAGGTCCTCGTCGAAGACCTCGCCCTGCAGCAGGAAGTCGTGGTCCTCCTCCAGCGCGTCGAGGACGCCGCCGAGGGAGCCGGGGAGCACGGGGTAGCCGTGCTCGTGCGGGTCGATCTCGAAGAGGTCGACGTCATCGACCGGGTCGCCCGGGTCGATGCGGTTGGCGATGCCGTCGAGGCCCGCCATGAGCATGGCGGAGAAGCCGAGGTAGGGGTTGCAGGTCGGGTCCGGCGAGCGGAACTCGAGGCGCTTCGACTTCGGGTTCGCGGAGAGCATGGGGATGCGGATGCCGGAGCTGCGGTTGCGGGCGCTGTAGACGAGCACGTTGGGCGCCTCGTAGCCGGGCACGAGCCGCTTGTAGGAGTTCGTCGTGGGGGCGCAGAAGGCCATGAGGGCGGGGCCGTGCTTGATCAGCCCGCCGATGTAGTAGCGCGCCGTCTCCGAGATCATCCCGTAGCCGTCCTTATCGAAGAACAGGTTGACCCCGTCCTTCCAGAGCGACTGGTGGACGTGCATGCCGTTGCCGTTGTCCTCGAAGACGGGCTTGGGCATGAAGGTGGCCGTCTTGCCCGCATTGCGGGCCACGTTGCGGACGACGTGCTTGTACCACTGGAGGTTGTCGGCCATCTGCACGAGGGGCGCGTAGCGCATGTCGATCTCGCACTGGCCGGCGGTGGCCACCTCGTGGTGGTGAATCTCCACCTGGATGCCGACTTCCTGCATCTTCAGGACCATCTCGGTGCGGAGGTCCTGCAGCGTGTCGCGCGGGGGAACGGGGAAGTAGCCCTCCTTGTGCTCGGTCTTGTAGCCGAGGTTGGGGCCGCCCTCGTGCTCCATGTCGACGCCCGTGTTCCAGGCGGCCTCCACGGAGTCGACGCGGTAGAAGGACTGGTCGCGCTCGGAGTCGTAGCTGACGCTGTCGAACACGAAGAACTCGGCCTCGGGGCCCCAGAAGGACTCGTCGGCGACGCCCGTCAGCTTCAGGTACTCCTCGGCCCGCTGGGCAACGGCGCGGGGATCCTTGTGGTAGCCCTCGGCGGTCACGGGGTCCTTGATGTCGGCCGTGATGCTGAGGGTGGTATGCCGGGCGAAGGGGTCGAGCACGGCGGTGTCGGGATCGGGGATGAGGATCATGTCCGAGCGCTGAATGCCCTGGAAGCCGCGGATGCTGGACCCGTCGAACCCGAGCCCTTCCTCGAACGTATCCGGGCTCCACTCGCTGGGGGTCACGGAGAAGTGCTGCCACGCACCGAGCAGGTCCGTGAACTTCACATCGATGATCTGCACGCCTTCGTCGGCGATCAGCTGTTGGACTTCTTCGGGTGTCGTCATTGGGCTACCTCTTTAGGTCCGTACTGGCGCGCCCGCGAGGGCGCAGGGATGCGGGAATGATCATCGCCAGCCGGTGGGCGTAGGGGCAACGCCCGCCGGGGGTCTGGCGATGAAGTTCGTGTTACGGCTGGATGTCGCGTGCGCTCAGATCGCGACATCCCCCCGCTCGCCCGTGCGGACGCGAATGGCCTCCTCCACGGGAATGACGAATATCTTGCCGTCGCCGATGTTGCCGGTGCCGGCGGCCTCGATAATGGCGCTGATGGCGTTCTCGACGGCGTCGTCGTTCACGACCATCTCGAGCTTCATCTTCGGCAGCAGGTCCACGACGATGGTCTCGCCGCCGCGGCCCTGGTGGGCGATGCCCCGCTGCGCGCCCCGACCGGTGACGGAGATGATGTTCAGGCCGTGGATGCCCTGCGCCTCGAGGGCGTCCTTCACCTCGTGCATACGCTCGGGTCGGATGATGGCCTCGATCTTCTTCATGACTCGCTCCTGCCGATCTCGGGCTCCTGCCCAGCGGCAGGCTCGGGTTCGATGATACCGACCGGGATGGCGATACCGGCCTCATCGCTCTGGTAGGCGCGTTCGCCATGCTGGGTCACGTCGAGGCCGACCTCCTCGTCTTCCTCGTTGACACGCACGCCCATCGTCATGTCCAGCACCTTGAGGATGATGAAGGTGACGATGAAGGAGTAGGCGCTGACGGCCCCGATGCCGACGACCTGGTCCCAGAGCAGGCGCCACTCGCCGTGGATGAGCCCCTCGCGGAACTCCGGCGCGCCTACGACGGCCGTCGCGAAGAGTCCCGTACCGATGGCGCCCCAGAGGCCGCCGACGCCGTGGACGGCGACGACATCGAGGGAGTCGTCGAAGTGGAGGTACTGGCGGAGGCGGACGGCGAAGTAGCAGAAGAGACCCGCGCCGAAGCCGATCGCGAGCGCCTCCATCGGTTCGACGTAGCCGGAGGCGGGCGTGACGGCCACCAGTCCGGCGACGGCGCCGGAGGCAGCGCCCACCACACTCGGTTTCCCGGACACCTTCCAGCTGATGAGCGTCCAGGTGAGGGCCGCCATGGCGGCGGCCACGTTCGTGTTGACGAAGGCGTAGACGGCCTGGCCGCTGGCGCCCACGGCGCTGCCGGCGTTGAAGCCGAACCAGCCGAACCAGAGCATGGCCGCGCCCAGCACCACCATCGTGATGTCGTGCGGCTCCATGGGTTCGACGCCGTAGCCGCGGCGCTTCTTGAACACGAAGACGGCGGCCAGGGCTGCCACGCCCGCGTTCACATGGATGGCGAGGCCGCCGGCGAAGTCGAGGCCGTTGATGCCGATGTCGGCGGGAACACCCTCACCGGAGAAGGTGTTGAGCCACCCATTCACGCCGAATACCCAGTGGGCGATGGGCGCGTAGACGATGAGCGACCAGAGGGCGATGAAGAGCAGGAACGGCCCGAAGCGGGCGCGTTCGGCGAAGGCGCCCGTGATGAGCGCGGGCGTGATGATGGCGAACATCATCTGGAAGGCCATGAAGAGCAGGTCGGGCACGCCCCCGGCGCCGGAATCGACACCGACCCCGCGAAGGCCGAAGTGGTCGAGATTGCCGATAAGGCCGAGCCCCTGGTCGGGGCCGAAGGCCAGCGAATAGCCGACGACAACCCAGAGCACGCCCACCACGCCGATGGTGATGAACGAATGCATGATGGTGCCCACGACGTTCTTGCTACGGGTGAGTCCCCCGTAGAAGAACGCCAGCCCCGGCGTCATAAAGAGCACCAGGGCCGAGGCAGCCAGCATCCAGGCCGTGTTGCCAGCGTCGATTTGGAAGTCGGACACGCGCACCCCCCGCGACCCCGCGCACCGGGCGCAGGGCAGCATCCGCTTGAGTGGCGCGTATCTTGCGCGCCCATTGTTTCAACGATGTTTCGCGCGTCGCGCGGAGGCTCGCCACGGGGGAACGTGGTAGCGTGCGGGCGTGACCGCCAGCCCAGGTGACGCCGGCGCCGACACCCTCCCCGAGGGCCTGCAACTGCTGACCGAGACATTCGCGTTCTCGGGCCGGGCGCGGCCGCTTCTTGGCTTCGGGCACTACGCCACCGTCATCGACACGGGCGGCCCGCAGGCGCTCGCGCTGGCGACCGACACGATCGGCACGAAGGCGCTCGTGGCGCAGGCGATGGGCACCTACGACACGGCCGGCATCGACTGCGTGGCCATGAACGCGAACGACATCGTCTGCGTGGGCGCCGAGCCCATCGCGATGGTCGACTGCATGCTCGTGGAAGAGATGGAGGAGGCGTTTCTCGCGGAGATCGCGGCGGGCCTGCGGGAAGGGGCGCGGCGGGCGCGCATCTCCATCCCCGGCGGCGAGACGGCGCGCGTCCCGGAGATGCTGCGGGGCGCCGTCCCCGGACGCGCCTTCGACCTCGGCGGCACCTGCGCGGGTCTCGTCGAGCCGGACCGCGTCCTCACGGGCGCGGGTGTCGCCCCCGGCGACGCGCTCGTCGGCTTCGCCTCGTCCGGCATCCACAGCAACGGTTTCACGCTGGCGCGCCGCACCTTCCGGGAGGCTGGCTGGGAGCTCGGGCGCCATGTCGAGGAGTTCGGCCGCACGCTCGGCGAGGAACTGCTCGAGCCGACCGCGATGTACGTCGACCTGGCCATGGCCCTGCTGCGCGAGCTCGACGTGCGCGCGCTCTTCCACCTGACCGGCGGCGGCTTCCTCAACCTGCGCCGCCTCGAAGCCGAGGCCGGCTTCGACATCGAGACATTGCCGCCGGTCCCGGCCATCTTCACGGTCATCCAGAACCTCGCCGGGCTCGACGACGCGATCATGTACGCCGAGTACAACATGGGCGCGGGCTTCTGCGCGGTCGTGCCGGAGGCGGAGGCCGAGCGCGCCCTCGCGCTCGGCGAGGCCTGCGGCATCGAGGGGTGGCGGCTGGGCACAGCCACCGCCTCAGCGGGGCGCGAGGTCACGATCCGTGCGGGCGGCATCGCCCTGCGGGGCGGGGCGGAGGGGTTCGGGACGGGCTAGCTC
>VXRS01000157.1 GCA_009838385.1 Dehalococcoidia bacterium
AGGAGCGTCCCGTGCTGACCGACCTCGACGACACCCTCCTCCACCAGGCCCCGCTGCCATTTGCGTTCGTGGGCACGAGCGATCACCGGTTCTACGACCGCTACTGGTTCGAAGCAGTCGCGCCTGATGGCTCGGCAGGCGCGCTCGTGAGCATGGGGCGCTACCCCAACATGAACGTGCTGGACGGTTTCGTGACCGCACAGACGGAGGGCAAGCAGTACAACGTCCGCTTCTCGCGGGAACTGCGGCCCTCCTTCGCGGAGACCAAAATCGGGGGGCTCAGCGTCTCGCTGGTCGAGCCACTGAAGGTGCTTCGCCTCAGGCTGGAGGAGGGCGACCACCCCCTCTCCTGCGACCTGACGTGGACGGGCAGCCTCCCGGCGCGACTGGAGGACCACAGCTTCTCCCGCGCGGAGGGCCGCGTGGTGTCCGACATGTACCGCTTCGCGCAGGTAGGGACGGTGGGCGGGTCCCTGAGCATCGACGGTCGCGACTTCGCGGCGGCCAACTGGTTCGGGGCGCGGGACCACTCCTGGGGGGTGCGTCCGGGCGTGGGCGGCTTCGAGCCGGTGACGAGCGGTGCGGCAAGCGGGGCCGGGGGCCGCCTCTTCATCTGGCTCGCGTTCCGGGCGGATGAGTTCGGCGGTTATGTGCAGCTCCACGAGGACCACCTGGGGCGGCGACAGTCGCTCGACGGCGCGCTTGTGTGGCCCGCGGAGGCGGGGCGCCCCGAGCTTCGTATCGTCGATATGGAACACGACCTGACCTTCCACGAGGGAACGCGCGCGTTCAGCCATGCGCGGCTGGTCCTGACGACCGAGGACGAGCAGCGCTGGGAGGTCGAGGCGGAGCCGCTGTTCACCGCCTGGGCCTACAAGGGGACGGGGTACGGCACGGGTTACGACGACGAGAAGGGGCTCGGCGCCTACCGCGGCGAGTATCTCGAGGAGACGGACGTGTACGACGTTTCGCACCCGGAGATCGTGCGGAATCTCGACGGCGACCAGATCCCGTCGGGGCACCGCGAGCAGCCGGTACGGCTTTCGGTCAACGGGAAGCCCGGCTTCGGGCACCTGCCCATCATGGTGATGGGGCCGAATCAGCGGTACGGGCTCCAGGCGCAGTAGCGATGGTCGATGCAGAGGCGGTGGCAGGGTACTTCGCCGAACGGTTCGACGAGGCAGTCACGGTCAGCTCCCTCAAGCAGACGTTCCCGGGGATGTCGCGGGAGACGTGGATCGTGGGGGCGGAGGTGGGGGAGGGGGCCGCGAAGCGGCGCCGGGACCTCGTGCTGCGCATTGACCTCCCGAGCGGGGGGATCGTGCCGCTGCCACTGAAGACGGAGTGGGAGGTCTACGTACGGCTGTGGCCGTCGCCAGTTCCCGTGGCGGAGCCCCTCTGGTACGACGAGGGGCTCGCCTTCGCCGAAGGGCGTCCGCACATGGTCCGCGAGCTTGTCGACGGGGCCACGAACGTCCCGGACCTGATGGCTCCGGGACCCGAGGGCGACGCGTTGCGGCGCAGCGTGGCGTTCGAGCATGCGGAGAAGCTCGCCCTGGTGCACTCGCTGGACTGGAAGCAGTACGGGCTCGACGAGGTGCTGGCCGCACCCGAGTCGCCGGCGGACGCGATCCGGCAGGACTTCGAGATGTGGAAGGCGATCTGGTTCGAGTGCCGTTCCGCCCCGTACCCGGAGATCACCGACGCCCTCTACTGGCTGGAGGAGCAGATCCCGACGGATAGCCCTCGCACCTCGCTGATCAAGGGGAACAACGGCATCGGCGAGGAGATATGGCGGGACGGGAAGATCGTGGCGATGAGCGACTGGGAACTGGCCGCGCTCGGGGACGCGGCGCAGGACTGGGCCTTCTCGCAGGGAATGCTCGGTCTGTGGGACCCCGACGAAACCCTGTCCCACTACGAGGAGGCCGCCGGCTTCAAGCTCTCGCCCCGCACGATGGCGTTCAGCCAGCTCTTCATCGCCTTCAAGTCGACCGTGTGCCTGAACAGCGCACTGCGGGGGTTCATGGATGGCCGCGACCGCCGTCCCGGGGTTGCGGTGATGGGCATTTCCAGCCCGAGGAACGCCGCCGGGAGGCTCGCATCGGTTGTGGGGATGGAGCTCGAAGAGGCGGCCCGCGCACTCGCACCGAGGGGACCGGACGGCAGCCCGTACATCAGGGGGGAACGCTCGTGAGACCCAGCACGAAGGAACTGCTCGACTCAATTGCGGAGGCACTGGACACGCGCGTGGCCCCGACCGTGACGGACCCGTGGGCGGCGAGCTCGCTGCGGAGCATCGGCACGCTACTCAATCATCTGTCCGTCCGCGTCGAGAGCGAGCTCACGATCCTCGCGGAGGGGAACGCCGACCTTCGCGAGGTGCTGGCGGACGCCTGCGTCCGGCTGGAGGGTCGGGCGACGCCCAGCCGTCCCTCGATGCGCGCGGACATCGAGGCGCTGCTCCTGGAAATGGACTCGCAGGCCAACCCGGGCGTGGCAACGGTGGCGCTGCTGGAGGAAGCGAGCAGGGCTCTCAACGAACAGACCGAAAGGCTGGTGCGGGTCGTTCACGAAGACCGGGGCTCGCTGGGAGACGGGGGTCACGAGGAGCTGCTGGGGTCACTCCGTCGGTACTTCGAGCGCCAGCGGGAGCGGGAGGCGCCGCTGTACGAGGCGCTTGCCGGCCCGATGTTCTGAGTCGGGGAGCGGGAGGATGATGCACCGATGAGCGAGGTCGAGTTCGTGCTGCCCGACCCGGAGCTCGAGCAGTACACCTGGGTATACGAGAACGAGCACGGGCCGGCGTCCCAGCCGCCGCTGACGCGAGAGCCGGGCTTCGGGCCGCCGCCCGAGCCGGGCGAGCCGCCCTCCCGGCTGATCATCAACGGCTACATCTACTTCCGTTCGGGCCCGACGGGGGAGATGCCGATCTCCTTCGACCTGCCTGATCTCGGGGGGGCGACCGCGCTCGAGGCCTGGAACGACAAGTGGCTGCCGCAGGTGGATGCGCTGTTCGACGAGCTGTCCGGCTTCGACGCCACCGCAGTCGGGGAGGGGGAGTGGCAGGAGGTTCTCGACCGCCAGGCGGCCGAGTTCCGGCGGGTCTTCGCGGGGGTTCACGGCGAGTGCGTCCTGACCTCGGGGCAGCTGGCCCGGGACTTCGTCGATGCGTACTGCGAGGTCTTCGGAGAGGCGCGGCGCGGGGACGGCCACGCCATCCTGCAGGGCTTCCCAAACCGCACGCTCGACCGCGCGATTGCGCTGTGGGAGCTCGGGCGCGAGGTTCGCGCCGACGGAACGCTTCGGGTGGCCGTCGAGGAAGCGGTCCAGCGAGGGACGAGCGTTGACCATGCCCGGTTCGCGCGACGCCTCGAGGGCTTCCTCGAGGAGTTCGGCCACACGATCGATGCCCAGGTTCCGGATGCGCCCACGTGGCGGGAGGACCCGCGTCCGGCGCTCGACCTGATTCTTCGCTACGCCGACGGGCCCGACGATGCGTCGCCCTCGGGGGCCGCCGACGCACAGGTCACGCGGCGGCAGAAGCTGGAGACAGAGCTGCGTGTGCTGGCAGTGAGCGACCAGCGAGCGGGCGACCTGCTGGAGTCGCTCCCGGCGGCGCAGGAGCTGCTGCCCGTTCGCGAGGACCACAACACGCTCTGCGACCAGCGGCTCGGGGCCGCCTCGCGCTACCGCTGGCTGAGCATCGGAGAGCTGCTGGTGGAACGCGGGCTCGCGGAGGACGCCGGCGATGTCTTCTACTTCACGCTGGAGGAGCTACGGGATGCGCTGGAGGGCGGAAACGCTCCCGGGAGCCTGACGATCGACGAGCGTCGTCGGGAGCAGGCGGCCTTCCGGGCGGTGCAGCCGCCACCGGTCCTCGGACGCCCTCTTGCCGTCGAGGCGGGCGAGGCGGGGACGGTACGAGGGACGGGGGCGTCACCGGGGGTCTACCGGGGTCGAGCGCGCGTTATCCGGTCGCTGGCGGAAGCTGGTCGGCTCGGCGACGGCGAGGTACTGGTCTGCGGCGTGACCGCGCCCACCTGGACGCCGTACTTCGCGATCGCGGGGGCAGTGGTTGCGGATGCGGGAGGGGCGCTCTCGCACACGGCCGTGGTCGCCCGGGAGTACGGCATCCCGGCGGTGGTGGGGACGCGGACGGGTACGCGCGCGATCCCGGACGGCGCGCTCATCGAGGTGGACGGTTCGGAGGGTCTTGTCCGGCTCCTCTAGTGGGTGCCCTGGGCGGCCATCACCGTGGGCATGCCCTGCATGCCCCGGAGGGTGTTGATCTCGCCGCGGTGGCCGTTGAAGTGGCCCATCATGTGGAGGGAAATGGCCTCCCCGACGCTCTCGGTGCCGTTGCGGGCGGGAATCTCGCGTTCGAGATCTTCATCGGTGACGGCGGCGAGGAACCGGGCGGTGCGCTCGAAGACGGCATCCTGGTAGCCGGCGAGGGCGGCGACATCGGCAACGCGGACCTGCTGGGCGTCCTCGTCGGACATGCCCGTTCCAAAGCCGTCGAAGGGGAGGCCGGTATCCCGGGCCCACTCCTCGCTCCAGACCTGGGGCTGGTCGCTCACGCGGCTGATGATGAGGTCCTCGACGCGGGACGTGTGCCAGAGGCACCAGGCGATGGAGTGGCTGCCCTGCTCGGGGACAAAGTGCAGCTGCTCATCGGTGCCGTTACGGGCGTCGATGAGAGCGGCGTGCGTGAACTCGAGGCTGCGCTGGATGAAGTCGACGGTGCTCATGGCTCCCCCTGTGGTGCGCTCACGATCCTACGCGTGGGGACCATCGCAGGTGCGGGCAGGGGGCGAAGCGCTAGGCGGCGTGATGCTCGTGCTCGTCGCACTCATGGATGTCGTGCACGTGGCCGGGCTCGCCGTGGTGCTCATGCTCGTCACACTCATGCATCT
>VXRS01000175.1 GCA_009838385.1 Dehalococcoidia bacterium
CGACGGCGCTGTCGTAGCTGGCGACGTGCTGGAACGCCTTCCAGGCGAGCCGGCGTCGAGCGTCGGCGTCGAGGCCGCCCGCGGCGAGCGCTTCGAGCGTGGTGGCGTAATCGGCGGGGTCGGCGAGGACGACGACGTCGGCGTGGTTCTTGGCGGCAGCGCGCAGCATGGTGGGGCCGCCGATGTCGATGTTCTCGATGCCCTCGGCAAGGGAAGCGCCGCCCTCCTGCGTAACCACCGCGCGGAAGGGGTAGAGGTTGCAGGCGACGAGGTCGATGGTGCCGAATCCGTGCTCGCCGAGGGCGGCGTTGTGCTCGGGCAGGTCGCGGCGGGCGAGGATGCCGGCGTGGACGGCCGGGTGCAGCGTCTTGACGCGGCCATCGAGCATCTCGGGGAAGCCCGTGACCTGCTCGATGCCGGTGACGGGCACACCGGCCGCCTCGACGGCCCGTTTCGTGCCGCCGGTCGAGACGAGCTCCCAGCCGAGGGCGTGGAGCCCGCGGGCAAATTCCTCGATCCCGGTCTTGTCGTAGACGCCCAGAAGAGCACGCACAGCTCACCTCCGTTGCTTCTCATCCGGAGAAGCAAAAGGCCCGTCCGTGTGAACGGACCGGCCCAGGCGAGCGGCCATGGTTGTGTTTGCTCGGGCTCCCCCGCGGTACTCCGCGTATTCGCCAGTCACCCGAGTGGAGTGAGGATAGCAGGGCGGGGGCGGGGGCGTCGACGGCTGCAGCACGAAACTTCACACAGCGTCTCTGGACATCATCCAGCCCAGGCATCATGATAGTTACATGCGAACAACTTTGACGCTGGACGATGACCTCGTGGTGGCCTTGAGAGAACGCGCCCAGGTGCTCAGGAAGCCGTTCAAGCAGGTCGTGAACGACGCCCTGCGCCGCGGTCTGTCCGATTCCTCTCAGGAGCAGGAACCGCCTACCCCTGAGGAGGGGCGTCCGGTCTTCGAAGTGAAGCCGAACCACAGCGGGTTCGCACCCGGCGTCGACCCGCTGAAGCTGAAGGAACTCAACGCCGAACTTGAGAACGCGGAGATACTGAGAAAGCTCCGGACGTGATCGTCCCAGACCTCAACTTGCTCATCTACGCCTACAACGACGGCGTCCCGTTCCACCCGCCCGCAAGGCGCTGGTGGGGAGACCTCCTGAACGGGTCTGAGCCAATCGGCGTTCCCCTGGTGGTAGCGGTCGGCTTCATCCGGATCTCCACCCTGCCGAGCGTGCTCAGCATCCCCTTCTCCGCTGATCGCGCCCTCGACACGGTCGAGGAGTGGTTTCGCCTTCCCCACGTGTCACTATTGAATCCGGGACCGGAACACCTTGCGCTCATGCAGCGGGCGCTCGCGGCCATTGGCGCCGGCGGGAACATCGTGAACGATGCACATGTCGCGGCGCTGGCGATGGAGTACCAGGCCGAGGTTCACTCGAACGACGCGGATTTCTCCCGTTTTCCCGGGCTTCGCTGGCGCAACCCCCTCTGAAAACGGCGGCTACTGGAGGTCGGTCGGGGGGCGGGCACGGGCGTGGAGCTCGTGGCCCCAGCAGACGGCGGCGCCCGTATCGCGGATGGCGCAGGTGTGGATGGCGCCCGCGTTCACGGAGCGGAAGCGACCCGCCGGGGCATCGGCCTGGCCGTGGTTGTTCTGGCCCCAGCACAGCATCTCGCCCGCTTCGCTGACGGCGCAGGCGTGGTGCTGGCCGGTCCCGACCCAGAGGAAGCGCCCCTCGGGCGGCTCCGCCTTGCCGTAGTCGTTGGCGCCCCAGCAGGCGAGCCGGCGGTCGCTGCCCAGGGCGCAGGCGAAGTCGCCGCCGGCGCTCACGGCGCGGTAGCTGCCGGAGGGGACGTCGAGCTGGCCATGCCAGGCGCCTCCCCAGCAGACGAGCGCGCCCGAGGTTCTGACGGCGCAAGTGTGGGCGTGGCCGGCGCTGACGAAGCGATAGCGCCCGGACGGCGCATCCGCCTGGCCGAACTGGTTCAGGCCCCAGCAGCCGATTGTGCGCGAGTCGCGCAGTCCGCAGCTGTGGGCAAAGCCGACGCTGACCGCGCGGTAGGTTCCAGAAGGCGCGTCGGTGCTTCCGTCGATGTTCGCCCCCCAGCACACAACCTCCCCCTCGTCGTCCACCGCGCAGCTGTGCCAGGCGCCCGCGCTCAGTGAGCGGTAGCGCCCCGAAGGCGCGCTGGTGCGCCCGTTCGCGTCGCTCCCCCAGCAGACCAGTTCCCCCGACGCCGTTCGGGCGCAGGAGTGGAGGTCGCCGGCGGCCACGGAGGTGTACGTCCCGGCGGGCGCCTCCGCGGCGCCGGAGTCAAGGCCGTTCCCCCAGCAGACGACGGCATGGGACTCGTCGACGGCGCAGGCGTGGGCGGGCCCGACGCTCAGCGAGCGGTAGGCGCCGGGTGGCCGGTCGGCGACGCTGCCCTGGCACAGGACCTCGCCGGCCTGACCGAGCACGCAGGTGGCGGCGGCGCTCGCCGACACTGAGCGGTAGGGACCGGGAGACGCGTCTCCCCAGTGGCCCTCGCCCCAGCAGTCGAGCCGTCCCGACTCGCGCAGGGCGCAGGTGTGGTCGGCGCCCGCGGAGAGCTAATGGTACCGGCGGTTGGGCGGGTCGGACTGGCCCCGGGCGTCGTCGCCCCAGCACTCTACGCGTCCCGAGTTCCGCAGCCCGCAGGTGTGCGCGGCGCCGGCGCTCAGGGAGCGGAAGGTCCCGGAAGGCGGGTCGCCCTGGCCGTTGCCGTTGGCCCCCCAGCAGACGACGCCGCCCTGACGGGCGACGGCACAGGTGTGGGCCAGCCCCGAGCTCAGGGAGCGGAAGCGGCCGCGCGGGGCGTCGGTCTGGCCGCTGAAATTGTCGCCCCAGCACACCACGCGGGAGGCGTAGGTCAGGCCGCAGGTGTGCCACTCGCCGGCGCTCAGGGAGCGGTAGCGGCCCCGGGGAGCATCGGTCTGGCCGCGCGCATTGTCGCCCCAGCAGACAATCTCGCCAGACGCCCGGAGGGCGCAGGAGTGCTCGGCTCCGACGGCGACGAGCAGGGCGCGGTCGGGTTCCGGCATGGGCAGGGAAAGGGTGAGGTTACCGTAGCGGTAGCGACCGTCGTCGGTCCGGAAGGTCAGCACGATCGGGACGGTGCCGACGTCGTACCAGTCGCCACCTTCGCGGCGGGCACTGATGAAGTGGCGTCCAAGACCGGAGGCTGGCTGCCAGACACGTATCTCGACGCCGGCCACGACGAGGTCGCCGTAGCGGTAGCTTCGCGAGGAGTTGACGCGAGCGAGCTCGACGGGGACGGTCCCGAGGTCGCGCCAGAGTCCGCCTTCAGGGCGGACGCTCAGGGCGAGGTCGGTGGGGGAGTCGACATCTTGCCAGAGGACGATCTGGAGCGGCGTGGTGGCGTTGGGCTGCGCGCCGGTGGTCTCGTGCGCCACGAAGGGGAGCGCGACGGCCGCCACGAGCACGGCCAGCAGCCATCGCTTCACCGCTGCGCCGCCTCAGTCACGCCACGCCCGGGCGATGGTGCCACCACCCAGCACCTCGTCGCCGCGATAGAAGGCGATGGCCTGGCCGGGGGTGAGGGCGCGCTGGCGGCGGTCGAAACGCACGGTGGCGGTGTTCCCGGCGGCGGTCTCGGTGAGCGTGGCGGGGGCGGCCTCGGCCTTGTAGCGAGCCTTGGCCTCGATCGGCTCGCCAAGGGCAGGGGGGACTCCCGCCACCCAGTAGATCGAGTCGACGGCGGCGTGGTCGGCGTAGAGGTCGTCCTCCTCGCCGATCGTGACGACGTTCGTGGAGGCATCGATGGCGGTGACGTAGCGGGGCTCGCCGAGGGCGACACCGAGTCCCTTGCGCTGCCCGACGGTGAAGCCGGTCACGCCGTCGTGGCGGGCGAGCACGGCGCCGTCGGCGTCGCGCAGCTCGCCGGGGCGGGGCTCGACGCGCTCGCCGACGAAGGCGCGGTAGTCGTTGCCCGGAACGAAGCAGATCTCGACGCTGTCGGGCTTCTCGGCCACGTCGAGGCCCGTGCGACGGGCGACCTCGCGGACGTCGTCCTTGCGCAGTCCGCCGACGGGGAGCAGGAGCTTCGCGAGCTGTTCCTGCCCGAGCATGTAGAGGACGTACGACTGGTCCTTGGAGTCATCGACGCCCTTGAGGAGGCGGTGGGGGACACCGTCCTCGCCGTGGGCGACCCGCGCGTAGTGGCCAGTCGCGAGGAAGTCGCCGTCAAAGGCGGGGAGGCGGTCGAGGAGGGCGCGGTACTTGATGTGCTCGTTGCAGCGGGCGCAGGGGTTGGGGGTGCGGCCGGCGGTGTACTCGTCGACAAAGGGGTCGACGACGTGCTCGCGGAAGGCGTCCTCGAAATTGAGGACGTAGTGACGGATGCCGAGCTGCCCGGCGACGCGGCGAGCGTCGCCGATGTCCTCGACGCTGCAGCACTGCTGGTGGCCGCGGAGCTGGTCGGGGCGCTCCTCGGTCCAGAGGCGCATGGTGACGCCCACGACGTCGTAGCCCTGCTCGACGAGGAGGGCTGCGGCGACGGACGAATCGACACCGCCAGACATGGCGCAGACGACGCGGGGGGCGCTCATTGCTGTGCTATTCTCCCAGAGACCGCGTCAGGCGGAATGGAGCGCGCGCTCTGGAACCCGAGCCACTCGCCCACCGCGTCATCGACCTACTCTCCGAGCTGCAGGCTGAGGACATCGCGTTGCTGGACATCGGCAAGGCGTCGAGCTTCGCCGACTACTTCGTGCTGGCGACGGCGCACTCGCCGCTGCAGTTCGGCGCCATCGTGGAACGGCTGGGGCATGAGCTCAAGGAGGCGGGGGTGCCGCCGCGCCACCAGGAGGGCCGCAAGGAGAGCGGCTGGGTGCTGATCGACTTCGGCGACGTGATCGTGCACGT
>VXRS01000142.1 GCA_009838385.1 Dehalococcoidia bacterium
GGGGATGGGGATGCCCGTGCGAGTGGCCGCCGGGGCCATGGCTGTGGCCGTGATGGGTGAGGTCGTCCGCACCGGCCGCACCGAGACCGCCCTCGCCTTCCCCATCACCATCGCCGCCGTCCTCCCAGGGCGCCGGGCCGTCGCCCACGCCGGCCTCCGCCCGGCCCACGACCGCGAAATTGCCGATGACCTTCCTCGCCTGAGCGCTGCATCGGGGGCACGGCGCAAGCTGCAGGGCGTCTCCCATGGGCATGCGCTTCTCGAAGCGCTCGCCACACTCGGAACACTGGTATTCGTACAGAGCCATGAGGCGGATGGTGGAGAGGCTGGCCCGCTAGGTCAACCCGCGCCGAGGGGAACTCCCCCTCACACGGTCCGTGCGGCGGGCCACCTGGCGGAGCCTGCGCCCGTATTCTCGGGATCCGGGCTCGTCGGCCACCAGGGGGACGGCTGGCCCGCGGCCACGCCCTCCGGCATGCTTGACCCATGGTTCGCATCAACCGCGTCTACACCCGCGCCGGAGACGACGGCACCACCGCCCTTGCCGGTGGCCAGCGCGTCCCCAAGGAGAGCCTCCGCATCGAGGCCTACGGCACCGTGGACGAGCTCAACAGCGCCATCGGCATCGCCGTCGCTGCCGGGCTGGAGGCTCCGCTGGCCGAGCCGTTCGGCGTCATCCAGCAGGTGCTCTTCAACCTCGGCGCCGAGCTGGCGACCCCCCGCGAAGCCGGCGAAGAACCCACCGGCCCCCACGTCGAGAGTCGCCACGTCGACCAGCTCGAGTCCTGGATCGATGACTGGAACGACGACCTCGAGCCCCTTACGAGCTTCGTCCTTCCCGGCGGCGACCCCACCGCCGCCCACCTCCATCTCGCGCGGACAATCTGCCGTCGCGCCGAGCGCCTCACCTTCGCCCTCGGCCGCGAGGAGCAGGTGGGCGAGTTCGTGTCTCCCTACCTCAACCGCCTCAGCGACCTGCTCTTCGTCGCCTCGCGCCTCCAGAACCAGTTCAGCGGCCACGGCGACGTGCTCTGGGACTCGCGCAAGTTCTAACCGCTACCGCCGCAGCCGCACGATGTGGCCCTCGGCGAAGACCCCTCGCGTGCTGATGCCGAGCCGTTCGTAGGCGGCGCGCGGCACGCCGAGGTCCGCGGCGTACAGTTCACCCACGTTCTTCTGGCAGACCGGCAGCACCTGCCCGGTCTTCGGCAGGTCGAACACCAGCGTGGTGGCAGCGGTCACCGCTGGACTGCTCACCGCGCCCGTCTCTGCGTTCACGCCCGTCGGGATGTCCAGCGCCAGGATAGGCCGGCGCGCCGCCGCCGCGATCTGGGTGACGGCCGCCGCGAGGCCGGTCGGCGCCCCCTCAAGCCCGTACCCGACCAGCGCATCGACGACGAGGTCGGCGCGCTGCAGGTGGTCCTCGGCGGTGTGCTCGCTCGTGTCACTGTCGTGCGGCTCGGCGATCCCCGACTCCGCCAGGATGTGGAGGTGCCGCCGGGTCACGAAGCTCATCTGGGACTCGACCTCACCGAGCAGCGGTTCCGCCTGCACGCCCCAGTTGTCGAGGTGCCGCACCGCCGCCAGCCCCGCTGCCCCCACGTGCCCGCCACCGGCCAGCATTACCACCCGCTGACCCTTCGCGCTCCCGCCCAGCATCGCCAGCACGAGCTGTGCCGTCGCCAGTCCCGCGTTCTCGACGGCCTGCAGGATGTCGAAATGGAACACTTCCTGGGCGGCGCGCTGGATTTCGCGCATCTGGCCGGGCGTGACGGTGGGCGTGTCCTTCAGCTTTCGCTGGGGAAAGCCACCAGGGTTCCCTTTCACCGCCATGAGCGCGCCCGATGCTACGCCTGCGGGTGCGTGGCGGTCACCCGCGCGGTGATGCCCCCGCGAGCGTGGAAGTCCCCGATGACGGTTGCCCGCCGCGGCGCGATCGCGGTCACCACGTCGTCGAGGATCACGTTCACCACGTCTTCGTAGAAGATGCCCCGCTCGCGGAATAACTGCAGGTAGAACTTGAAGCTGCGCAGCTCAATGCAGCGCTCCTCGGGAACGTAGGTCAGCGTGATCGTCCCGAAGTCCGGCTGGCCCGTCATCGGACACACGCTTGTGAATTCAGGTGCGTCGAAGCGGATCTCGTAGTCACGCCCGGGGTGCTGGTTCTCGAAGGAGTCGATCGTGCCGTCCGTGGCGAATTCGTTGGCGCCCATCCCGGTCAGCGTGCGACTCGCACCGCGAGCGCGCAAGCGCTCCGCTACCGGCCCCGACGAAGCGCGGAGAGTATCGGAATGGGGTTGAAGTCCGTGTCCGTGTCGTACACGTCCACCCCCTCGAGCCGCTTCATGGTGTTCACGACCAGGTAGGTGAGCGGCGTCGCGATCACCTCATAAACGGTCTTGATAAGCCACGCCCGCCAGACGAACGCCCACAGCGCCTCGCCGTTCGGGATGGTAGTCGTTCCGAAAAACGCGATGGTCAGGAAGACAGCCGAGTCGATTCCCTGCCCCACGATCGTGGAGCCAATGGTGCGCGTCCACAGGAACCGCCCCTGCGTCACGCGCTTCAGGCGCGCCAGCACGTACGAGTTCGCGAATTCGCCCACGAGGAACGCGAGGAAGCTGCCGCCCACAATCCTCCACGTCTGCCCCAGGATCGTCTCGTAGGCCTCCTGGTCCGTCCAGAAAGGCGCCGACGGTATCTCCTGAGCGACGAAGATGGCGAGAACCACCATCGCATTGGCGAAAAAGCCCGACCAGATCACCCGCCGCGCGACGGAGTAGCCGTACACCTCGGTCAGGATGTCGCCGATGATGTAGGAGACCGGGAAGATGATGATGGCGGCCGGCTGGAAATAGTCGAAGGCGCCGCCCACAAGCCCCGAGATGTCGACGATCTTGATGGCGATGATGTTCGAGACGATCAACGCCCCCGCGAACATGACGGCGACCGGCATCAGGTAGCGGAAGTGGCGCTCGCCTGATTCAGTCATCATCGTCTGGGTCATGGGGCGCGGATTTTAGCAGGCCGTTCCCCGCGCCCCTGCTACCCTGTCTCCATGGCCACCCCCGAGGAGCCGGCTCGCTTCCAGCCCGGCGATGTGGTCATCCATCGCATTCCCCTGGTTGCCGAGAACGGCGAGTACGGCCCCGTCATCGTCGACGTGAAGCCGATGGTCGTGGTCGAAGACTCCCCCGACCTCGTCTCGCTCTGGCTGCCGTCGGGGACACCGACAAAGCTCTCGCTGCCCATCGTCCGCGACCAGCCGATCCCCTGGCTCGAGGGAGAGTGGGAGTTGGTCGACAGCGTCTGGGAGCGCTGGAACGCGCTCTTCCTCATGGTCCCGGGGCAGTGGCGCGCGACGTGGGTCTGGTGGACACCCGAGTGGGAGTTCCTTGGCTGGTACGTCAACCTCCAGGAGCCCATCCGGCGCACACCCCTCGGCTTCGATGCGCGCGACCTGTGGCTCGATGTCGTGGCCGACGCCGAGCGGCACTGGCGTTGGAAGGACGAGGACCACCTGGAGCGCGTGCTCGACCGCGGCCTAATCTCCGAACCCGTTGCCGAACGCGCCCGCGCAGAAGGCGAAGCCGCCATCGCCGACATCGAGCGCGGTGCCTGGCCCTTCACCGACGGCATGCGCGAGTGGCGCCCCGACCCCACCTGGCCCACCCCGACCTACGCGCACATCCCGGAGGACCAGCTCCTCGCCATCCACGACGAGCCCCACTGGACCAATCCGAACCGGCTCTAGCGCAGTCCCCTATGAGCGCGGCAGCCCCAGGCCTCGCGTCGCGATGATGTTGCGGTTCACTTCGCTCGTGCCGCCGGCCACCGTGTAGCTCGGACCGGCCAGCGCCCAGCGCTCGACGCGCCCCTGCAGCGGGACGTAGGGGCTGCCCGGTTCGAGCTGCCCCTCCATGCCGAGCACGCGCATGCCCGTCTGTCCCATCTGCCGCTGGAGCTCGGTGCCAAACACCTTCGAGATGGACGCCTCGTAGTTCGGGTTCTCCCCTTCGCTCTGCATCTGCGCCACCCGATAGCAGAGCCAACGCCCCAGCTCGAAGTCGATCGCGCGCGAGGCCAGCTCGTGCCGAATGGGGTGCGACGTCGACCCCCCATCGCGCTCGCGCACGTAGTCGACGAGCGCCTCGAGCGTCGACCGCGTCATGACGATGCGGTTGATCGAGCTGCGCTCCTGGTCGAGGGTGGCCGCCGCGACGTACCAGCCCCGGTTCTCCTCGCCGATGCGGTTGTCGATGGGGATGCGCACATCGTCGAAGAACACCTCGTTGAAGTGGGCCGCGTCCATCATGTTGACCAGCGGCCGCACGCTCACACCCGGCGACTCAATGTCGAGGATGAAATAGCTGATACCGCGGTGCTTGGGCGCGTCCGGGTCCGTGCGCGCCAGCAGGATGCCCCACTTCGCCCCGGTCGCCCAGCTGGTCCAGATCTTCTGGCCGTTCAGGACGTACTCGTCGCCATCGCGGATGGCGCTCGACTGCAGCGAGGCGAGGTCCGAGCCCGCACCCGGCTCCGAGAAGAGCTGGCAGAAGCGGGAGGTGCCGTCACGCAGGCCGGGCAGCCAGCGATCCTGCTGTTCCTCCGTGCCCTCGTTCATCAGCGCCGGACCGGCCAGCCAGACTCCCTGGTCGTAGGCCCCGGGAGCGCCACGCGAGCTCATCTCCTCCATGTAGACGGTCTGCGTGACGAAGTCCGCGCCGCCTCCGCCGTACTCCTTCGGCCAGCCCAACGTCAGCCAGCCGCGGTCGGCCAGCTGCGCCCGGAACTGTTTTGCGAAGGCTGCCTCTTCCTCGTCCATCTCTTCGCGATCGCTGCGCATGTTCCACATCTCCGC
>VXRS01000123.1 GCA_009838385.1 Dehalococcoidia bacterium
TTAAACCCCCCCGGGGGGGGGCGGCCCCCGGCCCCGCCCCGCCCCCCGCATCGGCGAGCACACGCGCGAGATCCTGGCCGAAGCGCTCGATCTGTCGGAGGCGGAGATCGATGAGTTCGCGGAGGCGGGGGTGTTCATGTGAGCGGTCCCCTGGCCGGCCTGCGCGTCGTCGAGATCGCCGATGAGCTGGGGCAGTACGCCGGCAAGCTCCTCGCCGACATGGGCGCAGACGTCGTCAAGATCGAGCCCCCCGAAGGCTCCGAGGCCCGACGCGTCGGACCCTTCGTCAACGACGAGCCCGGCCCCAACCGCTCCCTCAACTTCTGGTACCACAACACGAACAAGCGCTCCCTCGTCCTCGACCTCGAAGGCTCCGAAACGGACCGCGAGACCGCCCGCGCCCTCCTCGCCCGCGCCGACGTCCTCCTCGAGGCACTGCCCCCCGGCCACGCCGCCTCCCTCGGCATCGACTACGACACCCTCGCCGCCGCCAATCCCCGCCTCATCCACTGCGCCCTCACTCCCTTCGGCCAGGACGGCCCCTGGGCGCACTACCGCGTCACCGACCTGGTCGCGCTGGCCGCGGGCGGCCCCATGAACATGAACGGCTACGACCCCGAGGACGCCCCCGGCGCCCCGCCCATCCACGGCAAGGGCGACCAGGCCTACAACACCGGCGCCCACTTCGCCGTCATGGGCATCCTCACCGCACTCCTGGGCCGCGACGCCGGTGGGGAAGGGCAGTACATCGACTGCTCCATGCACGAGGCCCTCTCCTCCGCCACCGAGGTCGGCCTCCCCCACTGGCTCTACACGAAGACCAACATCATCCGCCAGACCGGTCGCCACGCGGCCACTGTCCGCACCGAGCCCTGGATTCATCGCGCCCGCGACGGCAAGGACGTGCTCGTCTTCAACATCGGGCGCAGCAACGAGTCGTGGGGGAAGCTGAAACGCTGGATGCAGTCGCACGGCTTCGGCATGAACTTCGACGAGGAGCGGTTCGACGACCCCATGAATCGCATGGCCGCCCGCGGCACGCCTGAGGCGAAGGAAATCTTCGCGGAAGTCTCAAGCTTCGTCGGCACCCTCGATGCCGAGGAGGTGTACCGCGGCTCGCAGGCGTGCGGCCTCCCCTGGGGCACCGTGCGCTCCCCCGACGAGGCCGTCGACGACCCGCACCTGCACGACCGCGGCCACTTCGTCGCGACGACGGGCGAGGGGCTGGATGGGGAGGCGCTGATGCCGGGCGCGCCCTATGTGCTCACCGCGAGCCCCTGGGAGCTGCGACGTCCCGCCCCGAGGCTGGGCGAACACACGGACGAGGTGCTGGCGGAGCTGCGCGCCCCTACTCCGGAATAGTCACTTCCTGCCCCACCTGGAGCGTGAGGCAGGACTCCTCGTCCAGCCCGTTGGCGACCATGAATGTCTGCACGGAGATGTCGTGGTCCTGCGCGATGGCAACGCACGTATCGCCTGGAACCACGATGTAGGTCCGTCCCGCGCCCGGGCGCTCCTCGACTTCCTCTTCCGGCTCCGTCACGACGTTCGGGTCCGCCGGCGGAATGTTCAGGGTCTCGTCGACGTGGAGGTTCGTGCAGTCCTCGTTGATGCGGGGGTTCGCCGCCAGCAACTCCGCGACGGAGATGTTGTGCTGCGCCGCAATGGCGCCGCAGGTGTCCCCTTGCTGGACGACGTAGGTGCGCGCCGGTTGCGGCTCCGGCTCCACGGTGGCGGGTGGCGTGTCGCCGGGGGCGTACACGTGTGCCGAATCGATGATGAAGGGCTCGCGTTCCTCGTCGGGCACCGCTGTGGGAACGCTCGCCGGATCGCTCAGCGTCGGACGCCCTTGCGGCTCAACCACATCGTCGTCGTCCCCGCAGCCCGCGACGAGCACGGCGATGAGACAGGCCACAGCGAACGTTCGGGTGAGCACCTTGGGCCATGCTAGGTTCGCTAGGGGCCTCCGGCAATCTCGGCCAGCAGAACGCTCAGCATCAGGGCGGCGCCATCGCCAATCCGGTCGAGGGCCTCGGGTTCGACGAGGTCGATGACATCGGCGGGCGTATGGATCAGCGAAACGTCGCCGTCCGAGAAGAAGAGCACGGGCACTCCGACGTCGGCGAAGCTCGAGTGGTCGCTTCCGTACCCCTCTGGCAGATCCGACGCGTACGCGGGGAACCCCTCCCGCTCGAGGAGCGCGACCGTCCGCTCCACCAGCGCCCGCGTACCGATGACCTCAATGGCGTCTCCCCGCGCGGTCACGTCGAAATTGACCATGATTTCCGGGAGTTCGCCGCTCTCGGCCAGGCTCCGGGCCAGCGCCCGGCTCCCGAACAGGCCCGACTCCTCTGCGCCGAACGTCACGAAGCAAAGGCCCTCGTCAAGCCCGTCGGCGGCGAAGGCGCGCGCCAGTTCGAGGACGATTGCCACGCCGCTGGCGTTATCGACCGCCCCTGGCGATGCCGAGACGGTGTCGTGGTGTCCTCCCGCGAGGATGTCGCAGTGAGCGTCCTCGCCGGGGCGTGCGATGACGTTCATGGCCGCTGGACGTGCGGGACCGATCTCGAGGCTGATGGGCGCTCCCTCCGCAATCGCGCGTGCGAAGCGATCTGCCTCGGTGTGGGCCACGAGGACGACGGGAATGGCGTCGCGGGCGGGAATCGGGAACCCGGCCAGCCGCCACGGTTCGTGGTTCACGATCACGAGCCCCGAGGCCCCGTTCCTGGCGGCGGCCATGTACATCATGGCGTCCTGGGGCCGGGACGTGCTCCGGCTCCCAATGGGGATCGCGCCACCGAAAGAAGCGTTGCCGGTGAGCCCACCGTCGACCGCCCGCCCCTCCGCCGACTTCGCCGAGGTAGCCTCGCCATTCAGCGCGACTCCTTCGATCGTCTCCCCTCCGACCGTGACGGTCGCCTGCCGGAAGCGCGTCTCATACGTGAACTCCGTCACCTCGACCGCGTACCCATAGCTCCGAAACGCTTCCGCGATGTACGCGACCGTCTCCCGTGCCTCCTGCGAGCCGGACACCCTCGGCCCGATTGCCACGGAGAGCACCCGCAGGTGTTCCATGGCGTTCTCGAGGTCGTGGTCGAGGCGCTCGCCGATCTCGGGCAGAACAGCGGACGGGGTTGCCGGGTCGGTCGGTGTTGCCTCCGCAGCCTTGGACGTTGCCGTAGCCGTCGGTGCCGGAGCCGCTGGGGTGGGCGACGCGTCCTCGGAACCGCCACCCGAGCACGCTGCTGTCAACACTGCGGCAAGTGCGATGGCAACCAGTAAGCGGGGAGTCATGAGCAGTCCGGGACGGGCGAAGCGTCGGTTGTCGCCCCTAGCGACCGCGAAGCGCACGCCTGATCCGTGCCAGCACACCCGGCGGGGCGGGCTCGTACTCGACGTAACGTCCCCGCCAATGGGCGCCCTTCGCGGCTGGTGGGGCCGAGACGGTGGCGCGTCGCGGGCGCACGAACGACCAGATGAACGCGGCCAGGAAGAGCACCACGCCGATGAACGCCATCCAGATGAGCGCGGCCCAGATGGCGGCCAGGATGAGCCCCGCCACCATCACCCCCGCCCCGGTGAAGAGCATCGAGGCGGGAGTCGGACCGTTCACCTTCAGACCGAATGCCGAGGCGATGCGGGACCAGAAGGGTTGGCCCCGGTTCCGCCGGTGGCTTTCCAGCGAGATCGGCTCCTCCCCCGGCTTTGGAGGCTCCTCTCCGAGGCGGGCCAGGATCTCCTCGATCTCGCGATCGATGCGGTCGGGCATGGCACTGTCCACGATAGGGGATCAGCAAGTAAACCGTCGATGGTCAGTCGTGGGCGTCCTTACCCCAGCCTCCCCCTCCGGGTGTCTGCACCTCCACGCGTTCGCCGGCGCCCACCCGGAGCTGCTGCTGGCCCGCGAGGGCCTCTCGTTCCCCGTTCGCGCGAATCAGGGTGTTCTCGCCGTGCTCTGCCGCCTCTCCGCCCTGCGTCCCCGGTGGCCCGACGGCTCTACGGTCCCCGATGAGGGAGACGTCCGCGTCCACCAGGAATTCAATCTCCCGCACGACCCCATCCCCGCCACGGTGCCGCCCGTTTCCCCCGCTCCCGTCCCGCAGCTCGAAGCGGCGGACGCGTACGGGAAAGGCGTTCTCGATCGACTCGGCGGGCGTGTTGGCGGTATTCGTCATGTGCGTCTGCACGCCGCTCTCGCCATCGCCGTCGGGACCCGCACCGGCACCGCCCGGAACCGTCTCGTAGTAGGCGAAGGGCTCGCCGCCGGGACGCGTGCCGCCGAAGGTGAAATTGCTCATCGTGCCCGCGCTCGCCGCTGGAATGCGTTCCGGAAGCGCTTCCGCAAACGCCGCGAGTACGACATCGGTCACGCGCTGCGAGGTCTCGACGTTGCCGGCGGAAACGGCGCGCTGGGGACGGGCGTTCACGATGGAGCCCTCGGGAAGGACGACCTCGATGGGCCGGAACACTCCTGAGTTGGAGGGAGCATCCGGGGGCAGGAGGCAGCGAACGCAGTAGGCCACGGCCGATCGCGTCACCGCAGCCACGGCGTTGATCGACGCGGCCTGCTCCTCCGCCGAGCCAGTGAAGTCGACCGTGACCTCGCCGCCGGTGATGGAGACTCGGGCGCAGATGGGGAGCAGGGTTCCGCCCGCGCCCTCCATCACGTCCTCGGCTGCGTAGTCGCCGTCGGGGACCTCGGCCAGGGCTGCCCGCGTGAGCCGCTCGGCGTAGTCGGTGAGAGCGGCCATCCAGCGTGCGAGCTCGTCGCTTCCGTAGCGGGCGGCAAGCGCCTGGAGGCGGGCGGCGCCGGTGCTGAGCGCCCCGAGCTGGGCGTCGAAGTC
>VXRS01000094.1:0-1261 GCA_009838385.1 Dehalococcoidia bacterium
GTAGCGTGGCGGCGCGGCCCCGCGTCTACCGCGCCGAAGGGGTCATCCTGCGCCGTCGCAACCTCGGCGAGGCCGACAGCATCCTCACGGTCTTCAGCGGCAACGAGGGCAAGTTCGAGGCGATCGCGCGGGGTGTGCGCAAGGCCCGCAGCCGCATGCGGGGCCACCTCGAACCGTTGACCCGCAGCCGTGTGCTCGTCGCCCAGGGACGCAACCTCGACGTGTTCACCCAGGCCGAGACCGTCGACGCCTACCGCCGCCTGCGCGAGAACCTCGACGCGAGCGCCGAGGCCCTCTACTGCCTTGAGCTCGTCGACCGCTTCACCGAGGAGCGCGAGCCGCTCCCCGAGCTGTACGCCCTCCTTCTGGAGGCGCTGCGCCTGCTGGAAGAGGGGAACGGCCCCGCCGTGACCCGCCACTTCGAGCTGCGCCTGCTCGCCCTCCTCGGCTACGAGCCGCACATCGATGGCTGCGTCCTCTGCGGCGATCGCCTGCCGGAGGAAGAGACGCTGCTCTCCCCCGGCGCCGGCGGGCTCGTCTGCCGCGGGTGCCGGTCCGAGGCGGGTGGGGGACGCATCGTGTCGGTGCCAGTGGTGAAGCTGATGCGCTTCGCGAGGCGCGCAACGATGACGGAGTTCGTTGCCCTTGAAGCCCCGCCCGAGGTCGAGCAGGAGCTGCGCGCCGCCGTCGCCGAGCTGGTCCGCTACCACCTCGATCGCGACCCCAACGCCCGCCGTTTCGTCGAGGGCGTAAGCGCGCTTCACCCGAAGGACTAGCCGGGAACCGTTCCCTGCTTTGACGAACGCGGTAGAATCTTCGGTACGAAGAGTCGCTCCACAAGCGAGCGGAGGTTCTCCATGCCCCTCTACGAGTACTACTGTCAGCCCTGTCACGGGGTCTTCGAAGAGTTGCGCCCGATGCGTGAGGCCGGCGAGGCCGTTCCCTGCCCCGAGTGCTACGAGGACGCGGACCGCATCATGCCCACGTCCTTCGCGGCGTTCACCTTCCGCGATGGCTACCCCCGCAAGATTCCCGACGACGGCACCTACTGGCACCTGGGCCAGAAGGTCAGCAAGCGCGTCACCGGCGGCCGCCCGAACGAGCACCCCGAGATCAACAAGCCCAAGCCGAAGCCCCGCCTCACCCGTGGCGAGCGCGCGGCGCTCAACGACATGCGCGAAGTCGCCGCCAAGGGCGATCTCGTCGACCTGTACAACAACCCCATCTCCCCCAGGGAGGTGAAGCAGGCCTACGACCGGCG
>VXRS01000094.1:1361-4841 GCA_009838385.1 Dehalococcoidia bacterium
GAGGAAGCTCCGCACCGGGTTCTCGCCGGGCGCCGTTTCCAGGTAGAACAGCGCCGGCAGCGTGATCGTGCCTTCGAGAAGGTCGCCCCCCGCCGGCTTCCCCATCTCCGCCTCGTCCCCCGTGAAGTCGAGAATGTCGTCGACGATCTGGAACGCCATGCCGAGGTTGTAGCCGTAGCTTCGCAGCGCCTCGACCTGCCCCTCACTGCACCCCGCCAGCAAAGCGCCGCCCTGCGTCGAGTGCCCGAACAGCGCTGCCGTCTTGCCGCCGATGCGCCAGAGGTAGTGCTGAACGTCGCGACCCACGTCGAAGGCGGCGGAATCCTGGTCGAGCTCCCCGTTCGTCATCTTCATCAGCGCCAGCGCGAACAGCCGCGTGACCGGCAGGCTGCCCGTGCGCGTCACCATCTCCGCCGCGTTGGCGAACATGAAGTCGCCGAGCAGCACGGTCAGGGCGTTGTCGAAGACGGCGTTCGCCGTCGGCCGGCCGCGCCGGCTCGTCGCCCCGTCGACCACGTCGTCGTGGACGAGGCTGGCCGTGTGCAGCAGCTCGATGGCCGTGCCCAGAGGCACGAGCCGGTTCAGGTTGTAGTCGCCGAAGGTGCCCGCCAGCAGCACGAGCGCGGGCCGTAGCCGCTTGCCCCGCGGCGCGAGCGCGTGGTCCAGCATCAGGCGCAGGGGCGCCAAATCGACTCGCTTCACCGACTCCAGCAGGTCCTCGACGAGGATCAGGTCCTCGGCGACCGGACCGTAGAGCGCCTGTGGCTGCGTCTGCGTCATGCGCGCGCCTCCACCGCCGCCGCCACGCCGAAGAGCGCTTCCGCGTTGGCCGTCGTGGCCTCGGCCACAGCCTCGATGCTCATGCCGCGTGCTTCCGCCACGATCTCGGCGGTTACCCGCACGTTCGCCGGCTCGTTGCGCGTGCCCCGCCGCGACTGAGGCGGGAGCGCTGGACTGTCCGTCTCGACCAGGAGCGAGGCGAGCGGCAGCCCTGCTGCCACGTTGCGGGCCTCGTCGTTGCGGGGGTAGCCCGCCGAGCAGGTCAGGGAGACCAGGAACCCCAGGTCGACGTACCGACGCGCCTGCTCCAGCGTGCCACCGAATGCGTGCAGAACGCCCAGGGCCCGTCCCTGCGCCGTGAGCGCCGACTCCGCCGCGAAGCGCTTGAGGTGCGGCGCCAGCTCTTCCTCCGCATCGCGGGAGTGGACCGAGACGGGCAACCCCAGCTGCGCCGCGATCGCGAGCTGCGCGTCGAAGACGCGGCGCTGGACGTCACGGGGAGACAGATCCCGGTAGAAGTCGAGCCCGATCTCGCCGATCGCGGCTACGTCGCCATCGGCGGCCAACTCCTCAATGCGGTCGAGCGCATCCTCGCTGGCCTGCGAGGCCTCGTGCGGGTGGAAGCCCGCTGTCGCCAGCAGACGCGGCGAGTCCGTGCCCGCCGCGAGCGCTATCGCCGCCTCGCTGGAGGCCACGTCCTCGCCGCACACGACGACGGTGGCCACGCCGGCCGCCGCTGCTCGTTCGAGCACGGACTCGCGGTCCTCGTCGAAGCGTTCGTCCTGGAGGTGGCTGTGGGAGTCGAAGAGGCGCATCAGGTCGCGACCGGTTCGGGCACGTCCAGCTTGCGGTAGAGCGCGCCCCCCTCGCCGAGCGAGCGCCCGGCCGGCACGCCTGTGAGCATCCAGCCCGCCGACTCGGGCGTGCCCTCGTGCCCGAGCGTGGTGTGCAGCTTGCTCGTGGAGAACGGGAGGATGGGGTGCAGCAGCGCCGTCAGGGCGGAGATGGCCTGCAGCGCCGTATGGAGCGTCTCGGCGGCGTGGTCGCGGTCTTCCTTCACCGCCCGCCACGGAGCACGCTCGTCCAGGTACTTGTTGGTGGCCTGGGCCACGGCCAGGGCTTCTCGCAGCGCCCCCCGGAACTGGCAGCCCGCGTATTCCGCGCCCGCCCGCTCGAACCCGTCGCGAACGGTCGCCAGCAGCGCGTCGCTTTCCGGTCCTGGCGTCCCCGGGTCGGGAACGACCCCGTCGAAGTTGCGCCGGATCATGGCGAGCACGCGGTTCGCCAGGTTCCCCCAGGTCGCGATCAGGACCTCGTTGTTCGCGCGGATCAGCTCCTCCTCGCGAAACTCCGAGTCGCTCGTCTCCGGCATGATCTGCGTCAGGTAGAAGCGCACGACGTCGGCGTCGTAGGTGTCCAGCAGGTCCAGCAGCCACGTCGCCGTGCCCTTCGACTTGCTCTGTTTCTGCCCCGCCGAGAAGTTCACGTACTGGTTCGCGGGAACGTCGTGCGGCAGGTTCAGACCGCCGTACCCCAGCAGCATCGCGGGCCAGATGAGCGTGTGGAAGACGATGTTGTCCTTGCCGATGAAGTAGTAGGCCTTCGTGTTCTCGTCTTCCCAGTAGAGGCGCCAGGCCTCGGGGTCGCCGCTCTGCCTGGCCCACTCCTTCGCCGCCGAGAGATACCCGATGACGGCGTCGAACCAGACATAAATGCGCTTGTCCTCGTACCCCTCGACCGGCAGGGGCACGCCCCAGTTGATGTCCCGCGTAATCGCGCGGTCCTTCAGCCCCTCCTCGAGGATGCCGAGCGTGAAGTTGGACACGTTCCGCCGCCAGTGCGGCTGTGCGCTCACCCATTCCCGCAGCTGCTCGTTGAAGGCCGAGAGCCGCAGCATGAAGTGCTCCGACTCGCGAACCTCAGGTGTCGCCCCGCTCACCTTGCTGCGCGGCTCGATCAGGTCGATCGCGTCGAGCTGCGAGCCGCACTGGTCGCACTGATCGCCACGCGCTTCCTTGTAACCACAGAGCGGGCAGGTGCCCTCCACGTACCGGTCGGGCAGGAAGCGCCTCGCCTCCGGGTCGTACAGCTGGTCCTGCGTACCGGTGTAGAGCAGGTCCTTCTCCAGCAGGCGCGTGAAGAGGTCCTGCGTCGTCTCGTAGTGGTTGTCGGTAAGCGTCGTCGTGAACAGGTCGAACGAGATGCCGAAGCGCTCCCACGCCTCGAGGATCTTCGGGTGGTAGCGGTCGATCACCTCTTGCGGGGTGATGCCCTCGCTGTCGGCGGCGACGGTGATGGGCGTCCCGTGGCAGTCCGAGCCGGACACCATGAGCACGTCGTTACCGCGCATGCGGTGGTAGCGGGCGAAGATATCGGCGGGAAGGTACGCTCCTGCCGCCTGGCCGGCGTGCAACAGGTAGTTCGCGTACGGCCATGCCACCGCCACGAAGATGCGTTCGGCCATGGGTTCCCCTCTGGAGCGCTCACGCGAGTCTAGCACCGTGTCGCTTTAGGGCTTAGGGCGGGTAAAGGGCCCTCTTCCTATTCCTTGTCTTCGGGCCAGGCCTCGTATGCCTCTGCCCGCGACACCCCGAACCGTCGCCGCCCCCCCCCGCCGCCGCGGCGCGCCCCCGGCCCCCCCCCCCGCCCAGAAGAGCGCGAGGGGGCGGGGGGGCGGGCCGGGGGGGGGCCCCCCCCCCC
>VXRS01000221.1:0-2319 GCA_009838385.1 Dehalococcoidia bacterium
TGCACCTTGTAGTCCGCCAGCGTGCGCGACACGTGGGCGTCGTCGATCGGACGGCTGCCGTCCGGCCCCTCCTCCCCCGCCCACCCCATGAGCGCGTCGAACACCGCCCGCACACCGGATACCGTGAAGATCGAGACCCGCTCGAAGTCGAGCGCGTGCGCCGCGTAGTACCAGCCGCGGTTCTCCTCCCCCACCAGCGCGTCGGCGGGAACGCGCACGTCCTCCCAGTACACCTCGTTCGTGCGGATGCCCGACATCGTCCAGATAGGCTTCACCGTGATGCCCGGCGTCTGCAGGTCCACCAGGAACATCGAGATGCCCCGGTGCTTCGGCGCCGATGGGTCCGTCCGCGCCGCCAGCCAGACGTACTCCGCCCGGTGCGCCGCGCTCGTGAACCGCTTGATGCCGTTGAGCACGTAGTCGTCCCCGTCGCGCACCGCCCGGAGCTGCAGCGAGGCCAGGTCTGTGCCCGCATCGGGCTCGGTGTACCCCAGAGCGAAGTCGATTTCGCCCTGCGCGATCCGCGGCAGGAACGCCGCCTTCTGCTCGTCCGTCCCGTAGGTCATGAGCGTCGGGCCGACCTGCTGCACACCCACTGTCGCGCCGGGCGCCCCCACGTAGTTGAGCGCCTCCTGGAACAGGTACTGCTCCTCGTAGCTGCGCTCCTGGCCGCCGTACTCGCGCGGCCACGACATCGTCAGCCAGCCCTTGTCCGCCAGCTTCCGCCGGAACTCGCGCTCCATCGCGTAGCGGTCGGGCGACGCGTCGATGCGACGGCGCACCTCGGGGCTCCACTCGACCGCGAGAAAGTCATCCACCTCACGTTCGAACGCAAGGGCCTGCTCCGAGAACCGAAACTCCATCGCGCGGCAGTCTACGCCCGCGAAACCGGCGCGAGCGCCCTAGTTGCCGCCCTGCTTCGGAATCTTCGGAAGCAGCCAGCTCAGGAAGGCGTCCTCCGAGCGCGTCTGCATGAAGAAGCGCCCCGGACCCGTCAGCTTCACGACCAGACCCTCGCCGCTGAACAACGTCGACTTCCAGCCGCCCGAGCGTCCCACGTCGTACTGGACCGAGTCGTCGAACGCGACCATGTGACCGGTGTCGACCGTGTACGGCTCGCCCACGGCAAGGTCGATGGGGTGAATGGCGCCGTAGCTCGAGACCCAGATTGTCCCTTGCCCGGTGCAGCGCAGCAGGAACAACCCCTCGCTCGAGAAGAACGACTTCGCCCCGCCCCACTTCGTGTCCACGTCCACGCCCTCCGTCGCCGCCAGGAACGATCCCGACTGCACGAGCAGCGTCGTCTCGCCCGTCAGCTCCAGCGCCATGATGTCGCCCGGCAGCGCTGGCGCCACCGTAACCTGCCCCGCCTCTTGCTCCGCGCGGAACGTGTTGATGAAGAAGCTCTCGCCCCCAAGCACCGAACGCCGCAACCCCGAAAGCATCCCGCCGCGCGTGCTGGTCTCCATCTGGATCGTGGACGACATGCTCACCATTGCCCCCGCTTCCGCCTGGATCGACTCCCCCGGATCGAGGTCGATCAACGCGAGGGCGTAGGAAGGCTGGTACTTCACTTCGTGGCGCAATTTCGTGCTCCTGTTGGGGTGTGGAAGGCGATCCCCGCCGCGGGTCCGGCGCTGGTCGCCTTCCCCCCGATTGTGGGCCTTCGGGGCGTAGGTTACGGTAAGGCCCCGAACGCGTCGCCACGTCGTTGAGGAGGGGTCATGCCATCACGCTTCCGGTACTCCATGTGGGATGGCACCCAGGAGGTCGCCGACCTCGACCCCGACCAGATCCTGGACAACCTCTCCGACGACCTCATGAACTTCGGCGACCTCCAGCACGCCCTCCGCAACCTCCTCCAGCGCGGCATGCGCAACCCCATGGGCGACCGCACCCAGGGCCTCCGCGATCTCCTCCAGCAGCTGCGCCAGCAGCGCCGCCAGCAGCTCGACCGCTTCGACCTCGGCTCCATCTTCGACCAGCTCCGCGAGCAGCTCGACGAGATCCTCGACATGGAGCGCAACACCCTCGACCAGCGCCTCGAGGAGGCCGGCCCTCCGCCGGAGGCGGCCGAGGGGCAGGACGGCCAGCAGGGCGATCAAGCCGGCGAATCCCCACAGGACGGCGACGGCCAGCAACAGGGCGCTGAGCAGGGCCAGCAGCCCTCGAACGAGGGAGGCCAGCAGGGCGAGCCCGGTGAGGGCCAGTCCGGCGAGCAGGGTCAGCAGGGCTCGCAGTCAGGCGGCGCGAGCGGCCAGGGAAGCGTCCCCACCAGCGAGTTCGCCGACATGCTCCGCAACATCGCCAACCGCAAGC
>VXRS01000221.1:2419-4789 GCA_009838385.1 Dehalococcoidia bacterium
AGCGTCCCCACCAGCGAGTTCGCCGACATGCTCCGCAACATCGCCAACCGCAAGCAGGAGTTCCTCGAGGAGCTCCCTGAAGACACCGCCGGCCAGGTCCGCCGCCTCCAGGACTACGAGTTCATGGACCCCGAGGCGCAGGAGAAGTTCAACGAGCTCGTCGAGTCGCTACGCCAAGCGATGATGAACACCTTCTTCAAGGACCTCTCCGAGCAGATCGCCAACATGTCGCCCGAGGACCTCGAGCGCATGAAGAACATGACCCGGGACCTCAACCAGATGCTGCAGGACAAGATGGCCGGCAACGAGCCGGACTTCGACAGCTTCATGCAGCAGTACGGCGACCTCTTCGGCGACAACCCGCCCCAGTCCCTCGACGAGCTCATCGCCCAGATGCAGCAGCAGATGGGCCAGATGCAGAGCCTCCTCGGCAGCCTCCCCGGCGACATGCGCCAGCAGCTCCAGGACCTCCTCTCCGACAAGATCGGCGACCCCGAGCTTCAGCAGGGCCTCAACGAGCTCGCCCAGAACCTCGAATACCTCTTTCCCATGCGCGACCAGCGCAACCAGTACCCCTTCCGCGGCGAGGAGCAGCTCGACCTCGACGCCGCCATGGAGCTCATGCGCCACATGCAGTCCATCGACGAGGTCGAACGCCAGCTCGAGCGCACCCAGTACGGCGGCGAGATCGACGACATCGACGCCGACCAGCTCGAGGAGTTGCTCGGCCCCGAGGCCCGCGAGACGCTCGACGAGCTGCGCAAGTTCCTCGAGATCCTCGAGGAGGCCGGCTACATCCGGAAGAAGGGCTCAGGCTGGGAGCTGACCCCGCGCGGAACCCGCAAGATCGGCCAGCGCGCCCTCGTCGAGCTCTACGCCCAGCTCAAGGCCGACTCCTTCGGCAAGCACGAGGTCGCCGAGAACGGCTTCGGCGGCGAACGCACCGACGACACCAAGCTCTACGAGTTCGGCGACCCGTTCCACCTCGACATCAAGCGCACCATCATGAACTCGCTCCACCGCGAGGGCGTGGGCACCCCCATCAACCTCAAGCCCGACGACTTCGAGGTCGCCCGCAGCGAGCTCGTCACCCAGACGGCGACCGTCATCATGCTCGACCTGAGCTGGTCGATGGCCCTGCGCGGCAGCTTCCAGGCCGCCAAGAAGGTCGCGCTCGCCCTCAACAACCTCATCTCCTCGCAGTTCCAGCGCGACAGCCTCTACATCGTCGGCTTCAGCGCGTACGCGCGGGAGCTGAAGGCCGAGGACCTGCCCTACGTGCGCTGGGACGAGTCCGTCCTCGGCACGAACATGCACCACGCCCTCATGATCGCCGAGCGCATGCTCGCCAAGCACACCCAGGGCACCCGCCAGATCATCATGATCTCCGACGGCGAGCCGACCGCCCACCTCGAGCGCGGCCGCAGCTATTTCGCCTACCCGCCCAGCCCCATCACCATCCGCGAGACGCTCAAGGCCGTGAAGCGCTGCACCCGCAAGAACATCACGATCAACACCTTCATGCTCGACCGCAACCACTACCTCAAGGAGTTTGTGAACCAGGTCGCGCGCATCAACAAGGGCCGCGTCTTCTACACCACTCCCGACAAGCTCGGCGAGTACATCCTCGTCGACTACGTCGCCCAGAAACGCAAGCACCTCACCGGCATCGCCGGCTAGGTTCGTCAGCCACCCTCCAGCGGCCCTCGCCATGGCGATCCTCCTCGACCACATCACCGACGAGCAGGCCGACCTGATCCGCAGCGCGCACGTGTTCTTCGTCGCCTCCGCCGACCCCGCCCTCGCCGAGGGCCCCGACGGTCAGGGCGCGGTCAACCTCTCCCCCAAGGGCGCCGCCGACCTGCACGTCATCGACCGCAACACGCTGGCCTACTTCGACTACGCGGGCAGCGGCAACGAGACCGCCCGCCACGGCATGGCCGGCGGCCCGGTCACCATCATGGTCACCTCGTTCGACGAGGACGCGGCCATCGTCCGCCTCTACGGGCGCGCCTGCGCCAAGCCGCTGGAGGACTCCGTGCTCGCCGCCCACGCCGAGGAGCTTCGAGGCGTGGAGACGCCCACGCCCGAGCGGCAGGTCATCGAGATAACCGTCGAGCGCACGCAGACCTCCTGCGGCTACGGCGTCCCCGTCTACGAGTACCAGGGCGACCGCACGAAGGCCCAACGAGGTCGCCGCTACAAGTAGCCCGGCTTTCGAGAGTCTCCCGAAACGGACGGGGTAATTCGCCCCTTTGGTCGCTAACCTGCCCACATGGGGCGAAGAACACGCAACCGCGCGGGCCGTGCCCCTCTCGTGACGGTTGCACTGGCGCTCCTTGCGGTTCTGTCCGCATGCGGCGGCGGGGA
>VXRS01000218.1 GCA_009838385.1 Dehalococcoidia bacterium
GCCTCCCCACTCTGCGCCCCTTCCAGTCCGCGCAGGCGTCCGTCGCGCGCGACTGGCTCCTGAGGCGGCTGGGCGAAGCCTAGCCCTGCTCCTGCCCCATCCCCCTGGCGATTCGCTCGCTGGCTGCGGCCGCGTCCTCGAACGCGACCGCCTGGCGGCTGAGCACCGGATACAGCGTGAATATCGGCGTGTTGTACGGGATCACCGCCGACTCCACGCCGGGCTGCAAGGCGAGGTGCAGGTTCACATAGTTGTAGCTGAGCCCTTCCTGCCAGGGCTCGCCGCCGCTGCGTTCGTACTCCTCCGTCGTCCCGAGCCCGTAGGTGCGCGTCATGAGGCCGGTCGCCGCCGTCAGTCCGAGGTCGTGGAGCTCCGGCGCCCCCTGGATCAAGATGGCCACCTGGGAGGCGTCGAACCACACTTTCAGGTTGCAGCTCACCTGGATGTAGTTCCCGAGGCTCCCGAGGTGTTGCAGCACCGTCAGCGGGAACGCCAGCTCCGGCGGAGCGTTGCCGGGAGCAGGCCCGTCGAAGCTGAACTCCGGCTCCTTCACCCGCGACGCCGAGATGTAGACGAGGTTTGGATCGTCGACGGGCACCCCCACCACCGTCCCGTCGCGGTCGCTCGTGAGCTGGCCCATCTGGTACCGCAGCGGGAAGGAGTAGCCCGGCTTCCCGTAGAAGATGCGCACCCCCGTATCCAGCGGCTGCTGGGGCGTGCGGCTCAGCTTCAGGTCGAAGGGCAGCATCACGTGGAAGGCGTGCGTGCGCGCGTTCATGAACGGTCCGCAGGCCCCCTCGAACTCCTTGTGGATGGCCGTGTTCTCCGGCTCGAACTGCTGCGCCGGACCCGTGTAGTTCTGTGCCCGGTGCGCTTCCGGGGTCAGGTGGTAGCGATCCTGGTAGTAGGCCGCCGCCCGCTTCTGCGCGGTGTCCGTGAAGTACTCCGGGGCCATGCTCTCGACGATGATGTGCTCGCGCTCCCCCGTCTCGGAACGGTTGACGCGAACGGCCTCGTGGTAGCGGTCGAGCTCGTGGGCCGTCTTCCGCAGCTCCTGCCCCACCTGCCCCTCGACCGGCGTGCCCGCCAGCCGCGTGCGCGGCAGCAGCGCCTGCGCCCTTTCCAGGAAGTCGAGCTTGGCGCTGTAGCGTCGCGGCTCGGGCGCGAACGACTGCGCCGCCGCGAGCAGCAGGCTCACCTGCTCGTCCGGCAGCAAACCCAGCGCGTCGAGGTCGTTCTCGCGGATGAAGGCGGCCGCCAGCGGCGCGAACGCCTGCTCCCGCCGGATGCCCAGTGTGAGCAGGTAGTTCAGGTAGCTGCGCGCCTCCTCCGGCGTCATCGTCTCGGCCATCGCGCCCGGATGGTACACCGGAGCGCCCGCGTTTCCGCTACTATCGCGCCCACTCTGCGAGTCCACGCACGGGAGAAGCGCCCATGGTTGGTCAGGCCGAAGTCGAGATCGCACGCAAGCTCTTCGAGGAAGGCTGGAGCGGGGGACATGTCGATGCGCCCCTCCAGTTCATGACCGAGGACGTCGTCATGCGCGACATCGTGGGGCATGAAGAGGCGATGCGCGGTCACGACGCCGTCCGCGAGTTCTGGGCGGCGGCCGCCGACACACTCAAGGTGCTCCCCGAAGAGATTTACGTGGCCGACAGCGGCGTCGTCGTGATGTGGATGGCGTACGGCCAGATTCCCGCGGACGCCGAGGAGAACGCCGGGCGCTGGGGCACGGCCGAGGGCGTGTCGCGCCTCGAGTTCCGCGACGGCAAGGTCTGCCTCGAGGTCGACTACTGGCACGGCGGCCAGGGCGTCTGCGACGACTGGGAGGCGCACTGGAATGCGCGCCGCGCCCGACCCTGGCGCGAGCTAGGCGCCATCACGGGCGCCTAGCTCGCAACCTGAGCCGCTACTCGGAGGATACCTCCTCGGCCACTCCCGGCCGGGGAACCTCGATCACGCTGCTCCGAACGAAAATGCCGAGCGGCGGATCCGCGACGAACCGGATACCCGGCTCGACTGCATCGCCGTTCACGTCCCGGAAGCCCAGCTCGATACGGCCGTCGGCCAGCCGGCGGGCCCGGATCACGCCGATTGAGTGGCCATCGACCTCGACGTCGCCGCTCGTGTACCACTGACCGGCAGGTGCATCGGCAGGTAGCAGGCGGGCAGGTGGCAGGATGTGTTCGCCAGAGAGCTCGACACCGTGCTCGACGCGCCCGTCTTCACGCAGGGAGGCGATGATCCGGAGCCGGTACGGCGCCGGAGCCTCCGGCGCTGCCTCGACGACCGGTTCGGGAGCCGGATCGGGCGCGTTCATGGCGGCGATTTCCGGGTCGCTGATCCCCAGGCGCGTCAGGAACGCGGCGTTCTCCCGGTCGATGCCTGCGATCGCACAGAGGGCCGCGTCGCTCCCGAGCCCGAACACGTCGAGGTTCGCCCGCAGCTCGGTGTCGAGCGCGAGCAGCGCCTCCACGTCCTCGACCCCTGCAGCTTCGAAGGCGTCGCCCAGGGATGCGGCTCTGCACGAGGCCTGCCGCGTCAGCGCGTCGAATTCGTCTGCCGGAACCATCTCTCCGGGGCCGGCCTGCGTCGAGATGGAACCGGCTGCCGCGATTGGCGCGAGGATGCGCTCCGCGTAGGCGAGTTCCGCCTGGAGCGCGAATGCGTCCTCGAAGGACAACCCGCCTCCGCCCGAGACGTGCTCGTCGATGGTCGTCCATCCCGCGGAGAGGGCCGCGTACTGCTGCGCTGCCTTGTCGGCTACGTGCAACACCAGTTCCTGAACGTGAACCGGGTTGATGACCTCGCCGTTGGCCACGACGTCGTCGAATCCCCAGATCGCGATGGCTTCCAGGTACTGCTCGCCAAAGAGTTTCAGCAGCGTGCTGGATGAGGGATTCGGAACCTCAATGGCCTCCGCTTGGTCCGAGGGGGCGAGCCCCGCCAGGCCGGGCCGCTCGAAGATCCCGTCCAGCACGAGCTCGCGGACGGCGGCGGTGTAGGTCGCCTTCGCCTGCACGGCATCGTCGACCTCCGCCTCGGCGTCGGCAACCAGGGTCACCGTCGTCGTGACCTCACCCTCTTCGTCGTCCGCCGCTTCAACCGTGTAGGCCGCGCCGTCCACCGAGACGGTAACCGGGCCGTAGATTGGGCCCGTCACCACTCGCAGGTTCTGCCAGATACCGTGGAACAAGCCCGGGTTGTCGTACCTGCCCTCGTCTTCGACTAGCTGGAATGGCTGCACGCCGAGGAAGACCCATGAATTGCCGGGCCTGGGGAGAACGACATCGATCGGCTCAAAGCTCGGAATCGCCGTACTGGTTGCGCTGGCCAATTCGGGGCTTGAGTGGTAGCTGGTTCCGGCATTCCAGACGGTCTCGGAAGACGGGATCTCCAGGTCCGCGTATGCGCGCGGCCCGATGGCGTACACGATGACGAACCAATCCTCCGGGAGGTCGCCCCCGCCCACATTGCCGACACGGAAGTCGACCATGAAGGGCTCTCTGGCAATGACGACGTCCGGAGCGAGGCTCTCCTCCACCTTCAGGATGAAGCTGTGCTGGGCAGCCACTTCGTCGACCAGGTGGACGGTCAGCTCGAAATCCGCCACAAGGGGCTGGCGGTCAGCCTGTAGATACGTAGTGGCCTCGATCAGGTAGACGCCGGCGGGCAGGTACTTCTCGATGCGCGAGTTCCGACCGGGCCCTCCGTCGTCGTTCGCCCCGATCACCCCTGCGGGCGACGCCAGCGACAGCACAGGGTCGCCGTGCTCCGACGTGAGGTCGATACGGACCCGGCCGCTGGCCGGCAGCATGAACGAGTAGCTGTAGGCTGGGTGATTCGGCTCGATCCGCGAGCCGCACGTATCCACCGTCCAGACCCCCGTCGCCGTAAGGTCCGCTTCCGCCGTAAGCACCCCGAGAGGGATCGTCTCGCACCCCTCGACGTAGCCGACGGTGAGCGAGAAGTCCGCGGGGCCTCGCCCACGGCCTCCCACCGTCGTCGCCTCTATTCGGTACGCGCCGGGCTCCAGATCGCGCTCGATGCGCGCGTTCACGCCTGCCGCTCCGTCGTCGTTGTCCGCAATGCGGTCGCCGGTGTCGCTCAGCAGGTACAGGTACGAGTCGGCCTCGCTGGACAGCAGGTCGATCCGCACGCGGCCTGCCTCCTCCACCTGGAAGCTGTACGAATGTGCGTCGCTCCCGGATCGGAAGGCCGAGTCGCAGTCTTCCGTCGTCCAGCGCCCCTCCGTCGTGAGTTGGTTGTTCTCCGGCCCGATCGTCCCGAGGTCCGTGGCCTCGCACTCTTCCTGGGCTGATGCCAGGTGCGGGGCCTCCAGGACGAGCAGTCCGCCGACCAGGGCGATGGCGACCAGCGCGACTGCCAGGGATCGCTGACCGATCCGGGCGGCAAGGGGAGAGGAAGCAATCGAAAGCATGGGTACTCCGGGTGCGAGAGCAACTTAGTGACACGTAGTCTCGAAGAGTCGCGACAAGGCTAGAGGCTTGCCCTCGAGCGGGCCAGTCGGCCCGCTTACCCGTGGCCGCGTTAGGGCGCCGTAAGCAAGCCCTGTCGCGCTGACCCGTACACTCGTGCCATGCCCCTCCGTCTTGTCACACTGGCTGCCGGCCTGGCGCTGGTCCTGGCCGCCTGCGGCGGCAGCGGGCCCCCCCCCGGCCCCCCCCCCCCACCCCCCCCCCACCCGTGGGAGTTTAGAAAAAACGGCCCCCACC
>VXRS01000204.1:0-2117 GCA_009838385.1 Dehalococcoidia bacterium
GACCCGATCTCGCGCCGCGAACCACCGCCCTCCCCCCTCGACGACCTCTCCAACCTTGGCGACCGGGATCGTGATCGCGAGCGTGACCCCATGGGACGGCCGACCCAGCGGCCGCAACGTCCTCCGGGCCAGCGCCCCGATTCGGCCTGGGACTTCTTCATGGGGCTCCCCTGGTGGTCGAAGCTGTTGGCCATCTTCATCGCCATCCAGGTCATCCTCTTCATCGTCTCCGCCATCGCCGGCGGTGGCGGTGGCGGCTAGGGCCGCACGCGGGAGTCACCGGTGATCCGTTACGAGGACATCCACCACATCGCCTTCGTGGCCTCCGACCTGCAGCGTGGCATGGAAGAGGTCGGCGAGGTCTACGGGGTCTCCTGGACTACTCCCCGCCACCTCGAGCTTCCCGTGCGCGACTCGCACGGCGACCGAACGCTCAACCTCTCGGTCGTCTACTCGCAGGAGGGGCCGCTTTTCCTCGAGGTGCTGCAGGCCGTCCCGGATTCGGTCTGGGCCCTCACGCCCGGCTCGCATCTCCACCACATTGGCGTCCACGTCGATGATGTCGAAGCCGAGATCGAGCGCCTCGAGGGGCTTGGCCAGGCCATCGAGGCTGCCGGCATCGGGCCAGGTGGACGGCTGAACAGCTGGGCCTACCTCCAGAGCGAGCAGGCACTGCGCGTCGAGATCATGGACATCAGCGGCCGCGAGGCCACGGCCCAGTGGGCACGCGGCGAGATCGAGTAGCTCCGACTACTGGAGCCGTCGCAGCCTGGGCGAGACCACGAACAGCAGCGCCGCGATCCCCACGAGGCCGATGGCAAGCGCCCCCATGGCGATGTCGATACCCATGGTCTCGGCCATGATGCCGATCGCAAAGGCGCCCAGCGCCATCATCCCCGGCTGCAGCATCATCAGCGCCATCACGCGTCCCCGGAACTCGTTTTCCACGTAGGAGTGCAGCAGGATCTGGCTGAACGCCTGCCTGCCCGCCGTGCCGATTCCCACGAACGCGATCGCGATGGCTGCGAACCAGAACACCTGCGAGCCGGACAACACGATCAGCGAGACGCCCAGCCCAATCACGCTCAGCAGCAAGAGCAGGCCGCGCTGGCGCTCCGGCAATGATGCAATGACGAGCGCGCCGAAGACGGCCCCACCCCCGCTGACCGCCGTCAGCAGGCCCAGCTCCACCGGCCCCCCACCGAGCACGTCCTTCACGAAGCCCGGCAACAGCTGGATGTAGGGCATCGCCAGGAACGCGCTCAGCAGCGTCACGGCCAGCACGATCAGGATCGTCGGATCGTGGCGCACGTAGACGAACCCGTCGCGCAGGTCGCCCAGCCCGCCCCGCGCCGATCCGCTCGAGGCGGCCTCCTGGCGAGGCAGCATCGCCAGGGTCACCATCGCGAAGAAGTACGTGCCGGCCATGACCATGTACACGGGCCCCGCCCCGATCACGCCCCCGCCTGCAGCCGCGGTCAGGAATCCGGCGGCGGCCGGGGCCAGCACCCGCATCAGATTCATGCCCGCCGAGTTGAGCGCGACCGCGTTCATCAGCAGGTCGCGTCCCACCACCTCCGGGATCATGGCCTGCCGGGAGGGCATCATCAGCGCCATCGTGATCCCCTGAATGGCCCCCGCGGCGAAGAGGTGCCAGAGGACGATCGCGTCCATAAGGATGAGAATCCCCACGACGAGCGCGTTCAGGACGGAAACGAACTGCCCCACCTGCAGCACGACCTTCTTCGACGCGCGGTCGGCCAGCACGCCGCCGAGGACCCCGAGGAAGAGCATCGGCAGGGCAGAGGCGAGCGCGATCCCGCCCAGCAACGCGAACGAGCCGGTGAGCTCGAACACCACGTACCCGCGCATCACGAGCTGGATGTTCATCCCCGCCATCTGGCCGAGCATGGCCAGGTAGAACCAGCGGAAGTCGCGCTCGCCGAAGGAGGCGAACGTGGGCAAGGCGGCTACGCGGGCGGTGACGGGGTTGGAGCGGGGAACGGCCTTGGCGCCGGCCGTGCCTGTCGACCGCGCCAAGGGGCCTCCGGTGCGCGGGAGGCGCACACCCTCACGCTAAGGTGAGGGTGTTGGAGAGGCAAGCAGGCGGCGCGCCT
>VXRS01000204.1:2217-4698 GCA_009838385.1 Dehalococcoidia bacterium
CCGGGCTCCAGCATGGTGCTGACGGCGGCCTCGGCGCTCTCGATCACGCGCGCCTTGCCCGACGCCTGGCCCGGGCTGACGCCCAGCCCCTCGTAGCTCGCCGAGGTGACCGGCGCCGCCGCCTCCTTCGGGATCAGCTCGACCGGCCACTCGAACATGACCGGCAGCTCGTGCTGCTCCATCAGGGCGAACTCGTCCTTTCGGCTGGCGATGTTGGCCTTCGCCTCGGCGGCGTCGAGGTTGCCTTCGGCTGCCTGCCGCAGCTCCGGAAGCCGCAGGAACCACACGTCCTCGGCGTCTTCGAGGATGCCGCGCTCGACGAGCCGCCTCGCAAGCTCGACGACCGGCGGCCGCTGCGTGCGGCAGGCCCGCGCCCAGTTCGCCTTGCTGCTCTCGCGGCCGCGGTTCATCGTCTGCGCGTGGTACAGGGCCTGCCGGTACTCGTCCAGCACCTCTGCCGGCAGCTTCGACTCGATCTCGCGCTCGACTTCCTCACGCGCGGCCGCCTGCTTGCGCTCCAGCTCGTGTGGGTCGCGCTCGGGCGGCGCGTTCAGGTCGGCCTGGATGCTGCTCAGGACAAAGTTCGGCGCCTCGTTCCAGGTCCGGTAGGAGGGGTTCGTCTCGTTCTGGCCGCGGAAGCCGAGCTCCCTGATGAACTCGGCCCACTCCGTCGCGAACGCCTGCCAGTCCGCATTCGGCGGACTCGCGAGGTTCGACAGGAGCCCGTCCGGGGTCAGTGACGCGAACTCCGTCGCGAGCGCGGGCCGCGCCGCGATAAAGCGGCTCAGGTCCCAGATGGCCTTCGCCGGGAGGGCGCTTTCGACGTCCGTCAGCCCGCTCGTGATGGTGTTCGCCCACTCCGGCGGGTGGTCGGGGATGTGCTCGTCGAGGATCGCGCCGATCACGCTCGTGTACTCGCCGCCGCCCACCGAGTTGAAGTAGTGCGCCATGAAGATCGTGCCGGCCAGCTCGGTCCCGGCGTCCAGCGCCTCGATCAGCTCGGCCTCGCTGGCCGCGCTCCAGTCCCGATCGAGCGAGTCCCGGTAGGCCTTCTTGCTGATCTCACGGTTCCGGTCGCGGATTTCCACCGAGCTCTCCCACTTCTCGGTGATGGCCGCGCGCGCGGCGATGGCTCGCTCCTCGTCCCCGTGGGCCTCGCTCGTGAATTCCTCTTCGCCGCCCTCAAGGAACTGCTTCAGGAAGTCGCTTCCCTCGCCCACCGAGTAGAGCGCCGTGAACGCCATGTTCAACCCGAAGTTGATGACGAAGCGCCCCCCGATGAACGGCAGCGTTGTTGCGACGGGCGGCTTCGGGATCTCCAGCAGATCGGTCGTGCCGAAGGTCTCCATGACCCCGTAGTTCCAGACATAATCCCACTCCCGCCAGATATCGGCGGCCAGCGGCTTCGTCACGCCCGGGAGCACCTCGGCGGCGTTCGCCGTGGTGTAGTTCCCGTGCACGGTGTCGTGGTGGCTGTCCCAGCTGCAGTGAAGCTCGTCGCTCATTCTCGTTTCCCTCCTGAGGCCTGGCGGGGCGCTAGTAGGCGGCCGTTCCGCCGTCCACCGACCAGAGCGCGCCCGTGATCCCCGAGCCGACATCGGACGCCAGCAGCACAGCCACGGCGCCCACTTCCTCGACGGTGTTCATGCGCTTGATCGAGGACTCGCTGGAGAACTGCTCGACCATCTCGTCGTAGGTCAGCCCCATGGAAGCGGCGGCGGCGGCCCCGCTCTCACGCACGATGTCCGTCTCGATCAGTCCCGGGCAGATGGCGTTCACGGTGATGCCCGTTGTGCCCACTTCCTGGGCCGAGCTCTTCGTGAGCCCATTGATCGCGTGCTTCGCGGCCACGTAGGCGGCGATGCCCGGCTTGCCGTGCTTCCCCTCCAGCGAGGAGATGTTGATGATGCGTCCGCTTTCCTGCGGAATCATGTAGCGGAAGGCGTGCTTGATGCCCCAGAACGTCGCCGACAGGTTCCACGTGATCGTGTGGTCCCACGCCTCGTTCTCCATCTGGGCGACGGGAGCGAAGCCGGAGCTGCCGCCCGCGTTGTTCACGAGGATGTCGATGCGCCCGTAGCGCTCGACTGTGCCGTCGACGAGCCCCGAGATGGTCGCCTCCTGCGTCACGTCGCCGGCGATGAAGTGGGCCTGGTCGCCCGCTCCCATCTCCTCCAGCGCCCGCGCGCCCTTCTCCTCGCTGCGACCGTTCATGACGACGCTCGCGCCCTCGGCGATAAACGCTTCCACGATGCCCCGACCGATTCCCCGGGTCCCTCCGGTGACCGCCGCGACCTTGCCTTCCAGCTTCATCACACCCCTCCTGGAGTTCATGGTGATACGCCCCGCGGCCATTGCCGCAGGGCCGACGGCGAAGCTTAACGACACACCCCGCGCAAGCGCCACCGCAGCGGGTGGGGGAAAGCCCCGTCAGGCAGTCTGGCTCCCACCTCTCCCCCGCCGCCGCGCCCACGCCAGCGC
>VXRS01000105.1 GCA_009838385.1 Dehalococcoidia bacterium
TGTCGTACGCTTCGCTCCGCTGGAGGAGAACCACCCCATGTTCGCAACCATCGGCCACACCTTCGAACTGATGAAGATGAGCTGGCGCGTCCTCATGCTCGACCGCGAGCTCATCCTCTTCCCCCTCATGTCCGTCGTTGTCCTCGTCGCCGTGGCGGCCGCCGTCATGGGGGGTGGCCTGTTGAGCGGTGCCTCCGGTCTGGCCGAGGAGGGTGGCGAAGGCTCCACCGGCGATCTCGTGCTTGGTCTCCTGCTCGCCTTCGTCTCCATGGCCGTGGTCATCTTCTTCAACGCTGCGCTCGTGGCGGCCGCCATGGAGCGGCTGCGAGGCGGCGATCCGTCTGTCACCTCGGGCCTCAAGGCCGCCTCCGCACGCATCCCCCAGATCCTCGCCTGGGCGGTCGTCGTGACCGCCGTCATGCTCATCTTGCGCGCCATCCGGAACCGGGGCGGTATCGCGGGTCAGATCGCGGCCATGTTCGGCGAGGCCGCCTGGGAGCTCGCTTCCTTCTTCGCGGTGCCGTTCATCGTCGAAGAGGGGGTGGGCCCGTTCGATGCGCTGCGGCGTTCCGCATCGCTGCTTCGCCAGACCTGGGGCCGGCAGATAACGGCTGGGTTCGGCTTTGGCCTCTTGACCATCGTTGCGGTCATTGTCGCCGTGCTCATTGGGGTGCTTCTCGCTGCCATTCACCCCTTCCTCGGACTCGCTGTCGGGATTCCGCTCGTCGGCCTTGCATGGGCCACGGTCACCGCCCTCGAAGGCATCTTCAAGGCTGCCCTCTACGACTACGCCACCGGCAGGGAACCCCACGGCTTCGACCAGGCGTCCCTCCGGAACGCCTACCACCCTCAGGCCAGCGGCGGCATGCGGGGCATCGTCTGAGCGGGGGTACCCCCTTCGAGCCACGAACGTCTCGGTGGAGGGGCCAGACCCTCACCCTGCGCCCGGCCACACCCGATGACGTCCCCGGCCTCGTCGCCCTCCACCGCGGCGTGGGAGGCCCTCCTCTTCCCCCCGACGCCTCCCCCGTCGAGTGGTTCAGCACCGGCGGCGCCTGGATGCACGAGTACTTCTGCGTGCGCCACATCCAGGTCTACCGCGACCTCGGGTGGGACTGCTGGGTCGTCGAACGAAACGGCGAGGACATCGTAGGCAGCGTCGAGGTCCTGTATGCGACCGAGCCCGAGCCCTTCGGCCGCTACGCCCATCTCGAGATCCTCGAGCTTGCCGCCGACGTCAACGATGGCGAGGTCGAGGAGTGGATCCTTGACGAATGCGAGTCCCGAGCCCGCGCTCGCGGCTTCGACCGTTTCTGGTGTCGGCCTGTCGGCTCCGGCGGGAGCCCTGAAGTGCTCGATCAGCGCGGTTACACCGAGCACTTGCGCCAGACCTGGCTGAGGATCGTGGATCTGGACCGCATCGAGTCTCCCCCCTTCGACGCCTACCCCCTCACGGGCGACTACGACGCCGAGGCCTCTCACCTCCGTGCAATCGACCATCGCGAGTCCGCCGCCTACCGCTGGCGCTATCTCTGGCGCCCGGTGCTCACTCCCGAAGCCTCCGACTTCCCGACGGATGTCTCGTTCTCGGGACGCAGCATCACCCTCCCGGGACGTCCGCCTGCCACCGTGTTGGTCAACGTCTGGAAGTGGCGTGACCCGGCGGAGGCCTGGGCCGACCTCTACGTCGCTCCAGCCCGCGCGGCCGACGGCGACTACGTCGCCGATCTGGTCGCCGTTGCCGCCAGCGAAGCCGCCTCGATGGGCGCGACCTCGCTCGAGGTCGTCGTCCCGGAGACCCTGGCCGAACCCGTGCGGGCGCGCTTCGATGCAACCACCGTGCCCCTCGAGCGCGGCGACCCCTGGCTGCTCAGGGAACTGTCATCTATGCCGTAGCGCCCCCGCGCCCCTGCCCCTAGGATGGCGCCACCCTCAACCCGGAGCCGTGTCCATGCAGCCCCTCAACGATGAGCAACTCGCCGCCCTGCGCGCCTGGCCCTCCCCCGCCATCTCCAACGCCATCGAGACCTTCCAGGTTCGCGCCCGCAACTACGGCGCCATGACCCCCGACATCCGCTGCCACTTCCCAGAGATGGAGCCGGTCGTCGGCTACGCCGTCACCTGCAAGATTCGCGCCAGCGTGCCCCCCGACCAGGATCCCGAGGTTCGCGTCGAGCGTGGCGACTGGTACGACCACATCGAGTCCATTCCCACGCCCCGCATCGTCGTCATCGAAGACCTCGATGATCCCCCGATCGGCTCGTTCTGGGGCGAGGTCAACGCCAACATCCACCGGGCCTTCGGTTGCGTCGGCGTCGTCACAAGCGGCGGCGTGCGCGACATGGAAGAGGTTCGCGAGCTCGGCTTCCAGTTCCTCGCGAAGGAAGTCCTCGTGTCTCACGCCTACGTGCACCAGGTCGAGGTCGGCGGGCCCGTCACCGTTGGCGGCGTCACCGTCAATCCCGGCGACCTCCTCCACGCCGACCTCCACGGCTGCATCTCCATTCCCCACGACATCGCCGCCGACGTTCCCGGCGCCGCCCAGATGGTCGAAGACCGCGAGCGCATCATCATCGACTACGCCAAGTCAGCCGAGTTCACCCGCGAGGGTCTGATGGAGCGCTTCCGCGGCGGTTTCACCCGCCCCCGTGAGGAGCCGTAGGCGCTAGTCGAACATCAGCACGGAGCGAGCGACCTCGCCCGCCTTCATGGCCCGGAAGGCCTCGTTCACGTCTTCCAGCCGCATGCGGCGCGTGATCATCTCGTCCAGCTTCAGGCGACCCTGCATGTAGAAGTCGATGTAGCGCGGCATGTCCACGCGGAACCGGTTCGACCCCATGGAGCTGCCCGTCAGCTTCTTCTCGCTCAGCAGCGAGCGCCCGTCGATCTCGACCTTCTGCCCCACCGGGATCATCCCGATGATCGTGGCCGTCCCCCCGCGCCGAAGCGCCTCGTACGCCTGCTCCGCCGCCACCTTGAGCCCGATCGCCTCGAACGCGTAGTCCACGCCGTCCCCGGTCAGGTTGCGGATCGCCTCCACGGGGTCGCCTGAGGACGCGTCCACGACATGCGTCGCGCCCAGCTCGCGCGCCTTCGCCAGCTTCGACTCGACCATGTCCACGGCGATGATCATGCGCGCGCCCGCCACCAGCGAGCCCTGCACCGCCGCCAGCCCCACGCCCCCCACGCCGAAGACCGCCACCGTCGAGCCCGGCTGCACCTTCGCCGTGTTCACCGCCGCCCCGAAGCCCGTCGTGACCCCGCAGCCGATGAGTGCCGCCGCATCGAGCGGCATGTCCTTGCGGATCGCCACCACGGCGTTCTCGTGGACCAGCATCTTCTCCGCGTAGCTCGAGAGGTTGGCGAACTGCGCCACGGGCTGGCCCTGCCATGTGTACTTTGGCGGCTCGTCGGCGCCGCGCGTCACCGCCTCCTTGTCGCAGGCGTAGGGCTGCCCCGTCATGCATCGCTCGCACATCCCGCAGAACACCGAGAGGCAGCAGATCACGTGGTCGCCTGGCTGCACGTACGTCACCTGCTCGCCCACGGCCTCGACGATGCCTGCCGCCTCGTGCCCGAGGATCGCGGGCGAGTCGAACGGGTAGAACCCGTCCACGAAGTGCAGGTCGCTGTGGCAGACGCCACTCGCGGCCGTCTTGACGATGACCTCGCGGGGTCCCGGTTCGTCGATTGCGACTTCCTCGATCGTGAGTGGCTGGTGCGCTCCGTGGAATACCGCGGCCTGCATGGCGCGCCTCCTTACGGAAAGTGCGCCTACTCTACGCCGCGCGGCGGCAGATTAGTCCCTCGCGGGCAGCGAAGCCCGCGGCTGAACCCGCGGATTCGCCACGAACTGTGGCCACCGCCCCTCCATCAACCCGACAACCGTCTCGCCCACGCGCCGCCGCATGCTCTCGAACGACTGGTCCGAGTACGAGGCCGAGTGTGGCATCAGCACGACGTTCTCCATGCGCGCCAGCGGCGACTCCGCTTCCAGCGGCTCGCGCTCGAACACGTCGAGCCCGGCGCCCGCGATCTGCCCGCCGTCCAGCGCCGCGATCAATGCCTCCTGGTCGACCACCGGCCCCCGTGACGTGTTGATCAGGTACGCCGTCGGCTTCATCGCCGCCAGCTCCGCCTCACCGATCAGGTGGCGCGTCTCGGGGTTCAGCGGCGTGTGCACGGACACGTAGTCCGATCGCCCCAGCAGATCGTGCAGCGATTCGACACGCTCCACCCCCTGCGCGCGGAACACGCCCTCTCCCAGGTACGGGTCGTACGCGATCACGTTCAGCCCGAACGCCTTCGCCCGCGGCACCACCGCCCGCGCGATGTTCCCCAGCGCGACCAGTCCCAGCGTCTCGCCGCCGATCGGCCCCATTGGCCCCAGCGGCCCCGGACGCCAGCTCCCGTCGCGCACCGCCCGGTCGAGCATCGCGAGCTTCTTCGCGCAGGCCAGCAGCAACAGCATCGTCTGGTTCGCGACCTCCGGCTGGCAGAAGTCGGGGAAATGCGCGACCACGATCCCGTGGTCCGTCGCCGCCGGGATGTCGAGCGTGTCCAGCCCCACCCCGTAGCGGATGATCAGCTTGCACTTCGGCATCGACTCCACCACCCGCCGCGTAATCTGCGCCGACGACACGAGGATCGCCTCCGCATCCTTCACGTT
>VXRS01000099.1 GCA_009838385.1 Dehalococcoidia bacterium
ATGGCGAGGGGGGTGCCGGGTACGTCGCGCTCGGCGATGTCGCGGGTGGCCTCGGGGGTGAGGTCACGGGGGGTGAGGCCGGTGCCGCCGGTGGTCAGGATCAGGTCGGCGATGTTGGAGTCGCACCAGACGGCGAGCTGGTCCGCGATGCCCTGCCGGTCGTCCGGGAGGGCGGCGGTCGCGACGACCTCGTGGCCCTCCTCGCGGCAGCGGCGCTCGATGAGGGCGCCGCCCTCGTCGACGCGGGTTCCGGCGGCGACGCCGTCGGAGGCGGTGAGGATCGCGATTCGGGCCATCGGGACAGTCTAGCGCGGCGCCTCGGGGGAGGCGGCGGCGCCCCGGCAAAGCCCCGTATTTGCAGGCCGATTTCTATTGACACCCTCTGGGGGGGCTCCTATAGTCCGTGTGGGGAGAAGTGGGGAAAGATGGGAATCTTCCCCAGTTTTCTTCCGATTTTGGTAGGGACATCCCTGCCCGAGGGGCCGACATGGCGTTCCGTGGGAACTTTGAGTACCAGTTGGACGACCGCAATCGGGTCGCGCTGCCTCCGAAGTTCCGCGAGGAGTTCGCCAACGGCGCCGTCCTCGTGCCCGGCCTCGACGGCTGCATCGAGGTGTACACGCCGGAGGGGTTCGAGGCCGAAGCCCGCGTTGTCGAACGCGTCCCCGCCTACTCCGAAGCGGGCCGCCAGCTGAGGCGCGCGTTCTTCGCCTCGTCGTTCGACGTGCAGCGTGACGGCCAGGGCCGGCTGCTCATCCCCGCCAAGCTCCTCACACACGCCGAGATCGAGCGCGACGTGGTCGTGCTCGGGAACGACCAGCGGCTCGAAATCTGGGACCGGACGAAGTGGGAGGAGCAGGAATCGATGCTGCCGAACGCCCGCGCCGATGCCCTCCAGCGGCTTGCCGACGAGTCCGCCACCGGCGGGGGAGGCTAGCGTGACGACCATGACCACGCCGAGCGCTCCACACACGCCCGTCCTCCTCGATGAGGCGATGCGCTACCTCGCCGTGCGCGAAGGGGGCGTCTACATCGACTGCACGGCAGGCGCGGGGGGGCACAGCGCGGCCATCGCCGAAGCAATGGGGCCGGAGGGGCGGCTGCTCTGCATCGACCAGGACGGCGAGGCGCTGGAGTTCGCGCGAACGAGATTGGCTCCGTTTGGGAGGCGGGTCAGCTTCGTTCGCGGGAACTTCCGCGATCTCGATGTCATCGCCGAGGACGAAGGGTTCGAGGCGGTCGACGGGATCCTGATGGACCTGGGCGTTTCTTCAATCCAGCTGGACACCGCGGAGCGAGGGTTCGCCTTCGCGCACGAGGGGCCGCTGGACATGCGTATGGACCAGTCGTCGGACGGCTTGACGGCTGCGGACATCGTGAATACGTGGGACGAGCGAGCGCTCGCCACCCTCTTCCGGGAAGAGGGAGAGGTGCGCGGGGCGCGCCGCATCGCGAGAGCGGTGCTGAGGGCGCGTCCGCTTCGCTCGACCTGGGATCTAGCCAAAGCCGTCGAGCAGGCTGCGGGGGGCGCGAGAGACCGAACCCAACAACACCCCGCCACCAAGGTCTTTCTCGCGCTTCGGATTCGTGTAAATGGCGAACTCGACTCGCTTGGCACGGCTTTGCCGCTTGCCCGCAGCCTGCTCGGCTTTGGGCCTTCCCGCGAAGGCGGGAGGCTCGTCACCATCGCCTTCCACTCGTTGGAAGACCGGATCGTGAAACGGTTTCTCGGGCGCGAGTCGCGTGATTGCCTCTGCCCTCCGGTGCTGCCGGAGTGCCGTTGCGGACATCGGGCGACGCTCACGCCGCTGACGCGACGCGCAGTTCGCCCCGGCGGCGACGAGATCGCCCGCAACCCGCGAGCACGAAGCGCCGTGCTGCGCGCCGCCCAGCGCCGGGCCGAGGAGCAGTGATGACAGCCCTCGACCAACCGGCGCCACGAACCCACCGGGGCCTCTCGCTTCCGAAGCTGGGGGTTAGTGGCTGGGTGGTCGCGGGCGCGCTCATCGTCTCGGCCAGCGCGATGGCGCCGGTCGTGCAGAACAGCCTCATGACGACCCAGGGGCGCAACCTCGAAGCGCTGGAGGGGGAACAGACCGCCCTCCAGGTCGAGATGCGCCAGCTGGAGGCCGAAATCGCCCGCTTGATCTCGGTGGACCGCATTGCGCGGCGGGCCCTCGAGATCGGCCTCGTGCCGGGGGCGAACGCCATCTTCGTGAGTATCGGGGAAGCCGGACCGGAGCCCCCGAAGATTCCTGCGGAGCATCTCCCCGAGGCCTCGGAGCCTGGCTCCGGGCCCGCTCCGTAGCCGCGGACCACCTCTGGAGGCGATGCCGCTGCTGAACTGAGATCGCACCGGTCACGGGAGGAGGCCGGCGGGAGGGCGCCCCATGGCGCAGCAGCAAGCGAGGCGCACGGGCCGGGTATGGCTTCCGGCGATCGCGTTCGCGGTGTTCGCGGCAGTGGTACTGGCGCGCCTCGTCCAGGTGCAGATTCTCGAGCACGACCGGTACGCCGAAGAGGCGCGCAGCGAGCTCTACGCCAGCGACACGGTCTTCGCCCGGCGGGGCGCGATCCTCGACCGCAACGGCTTCCTGCTCGCCATGAGCACCGACACCTGGGACCTGTACGTGGCATCCCGCGTCTGGAACGACGATGCGACCGCGCGAAGGGCCTCGGAAGCGATCGCCGAGGCGACGGGGCACGACGCCACCTACCTGCGCACGCTCGTGCTGGAAAGCGGGCTCGTCGACGTGCTCGTCGCCCGCGACGTTCCCTACGACGCGGGGCGGGCGCTGCTCGATGCGAACGTGCCGGGCCTGATCGGTCTTCCCAACACCGTGCGCGTTCACCCGGCGGGCAATCTCGCGTCGTCGGTCATCGGGATCATGGGCGCCGACAACACGGGCCTCACCGGCATCGAGGCGTGGTACGACGCCGAACTGCTCGGTACGCCGGGTCGCATCATCTTCGAGCGCGACACGACGGGTTCCCCCATCCCCTACGGCGAGACCTTCACGACCGAGGCCGTGCCCGGCCCGGACCTCATCCTCACCATCGACCGGCGCATGCAGGTGGCCGCCGAGCGTGCCCTGAAACAGGCCATCGAAGAGAACGAGGCGGTGCGCGGGTCGATCGTGATCATGGACCCCCGGACGGGAGAGATTCTGGCGCTGGCGACGCAGCCCCGGCTCTCGTTCGAGGGGCTCGACCTGTCGGACCCGGTGCAGGTGCGGCTGCTGCGCAACAGCGTGGTGAGCGACCTCTATGAGCCCGGTTCAGTGATGAAAGTGATCACCGCGGCGGCGGCGATCGACGCCGGGTTCGTGACGCCGGAGACCACCTACGAGGACACGGGCATCACCTTCGTGTACGGGATACCGATCTTCAACTGGAACAACGGCGTCTACGGCGAGCAGACGATGACGGGGGTGCTCCAGCAGAGCATCAACACGGGCGCCGTGTTCATGATGGAGGAGCTCGGCGTCGCGCTCTTCCACGAGTACCTGGAAGCATTCGGCTTCGGGAGGCCCACTTACATCGACCTGAGCGGCGAGGCCGCCGGGCTCGTGAGGCGGCCGACGGATGCCGACTGGTCGCCGGTCGACGCGGCGGCGCAGTCGTTCGGACAGGCGATCAGCGTCACGCCGATCCAGATGGTGACCGCGCTCGCGGCGACCATCAACGGAGGCCGCCTGCTCGAACCGCGACTGGTTAAGGCGATGGTCGCCCACGACGGCACGCGCTACGACCTGCCCACGAGGGTAATCGGGCAGCCGATATCGCCGGAGACGAGCGCGACGATGCGGGAGATGCTCGGATCGGTGATCGACCCGGGCTGGTACCACCCGGGAAAGCCGCGCTACTACACCGCCGGAGGCAAGTCCGGCACGGCGAACGTGCCCATCGACGCGAGCTACGACGACACGCAGATCGTGTCGTTCGCCGGTTTCGCACCGGTGGACGAACCGCGCATCCTCATCCTGGTGAAGCTCGACGAGAACGCCAACCTCGAAACGGGTACGGAGGCGGCGGGGCCCGTCTTCGCCTCCCTTGTCGACGAGGTGCTGGGCTACCTCGGCGTCCCTCCGAACGTCGAGCAGGCGGCGACGAGGTGACGGGTATGACCACAGCCTTCCTCGCAGAGTCGATGCGCGCACACGGCTACCACGTGATCGAGGGTCCGGCCACGCCGATCTCGGGCGGAGCGGCCGACTCTCGCCTGACGCAACCCGGCGACCTGTTCGCCGCCTTCCGGGGCGAGCGGCTCGACGGCAACGACTTCGTCGACGAGGCGTTGGAGCGCGGCGCTCCGGCAGCCGTGTGCGAGCGGGCGCCCGAGGGCGACTGGCGCAACCGCACGGTCGCGGTCGTCGGCGACACGCGTACGGCCATGGCCGAGCTCGCGCGGGACTGGCTGCGGACCTGCGACGTTCGCGTGGCGGGGATTACGGGCACGGTCGGGAAGACGACGGCGAAGGAGCTGACGGCGGCGGCCCTCAGCGCGCGCTTCGCCACGCACCACAGCCCCGGGAACCTGAACTCCCGCGAAGGCCTCCCCCTCGCCTTGATGAGTCTGCGCCGCGACCACGAGGTCTCGGTGCTGGAGATGGCGATGGACAGCGAAGGCGAGATCGCCGAGCTGTGCGCGATCGCCGAGCCTTC
>VXRS01000016.1 GCA_009838385.1 Dehalococcoidia bacterium
TTCTCCCCGTGATGTGGGAGGCCGGTCTCCTGCCCGAGGTGCGCCTCCTGCCGGAGCCGTTCACCTGGCCCGAACGCGCGGAGTTCCCCACCACCGAGGAAGAGGCAGTCGCGTTCGCGCTGGAAGACGTCGAGGCGACCGGCGTGGCCGGGGCGGCAGACCGTGTCGCCGCCAACCTCGACGAGCTCTTCGCGCGCGATGGCGGCGAGTGGCGACCGACCTGGCGGCCTCCCCTGCAGGGCCTGCTCATCACCTGGGAGACCGGTGGTGCTGACGCCCGCTGATCTCGTCCTCTGCCTCGGCGCGGTGGGAACCGCGACCTTCGCCGAGCGCGTCCAGGCGGCGCGGAAGAACGGCTTCGCGGGCCTCTCCATGTGGATGTCGCACTACGACGAGGCTCGCGCCGAGGGCCTCTCGAACGCCGAGATGCGCGCGATCCTCGACCGCGAGAATGTGGTCCTGGCGATGCTGGAATACATCACCGCCTGGGCCGAAGGCCCGGCCAACCGCGACGCCATCGAAGAGGAGACGGCGCGCATCTGCGGCATCGCCGGGGAGCTTGGCTCGGACACCGTGCTGGCAGTCACGATGGAGCGGTCCACCGACCCCGCCGCCGCTGCGGAGGGGCTCGCCATCGCCTGCGATGTGGCCGCCCGCCACGGACAGCGCCTAGGCGTCGAGTTCCTGCCCTGGACGGGCATCCCCAACCTCGCCACCGCCTGGCCCATCGTTCGCGACGCCGATCGCCCCAACGCCGGCCTCGTGCTCGACGCCTGGCACTGGTTCCGCTCCGGCCCCGACCCCGACCTGCTCCGCAGCATCCCCGGCGAGAAGGTCATCCATTTCCAGATCAGCGACGCCCCCGCCGACCCCGACCCGGATGTCGTCGCTGAGACGATCGGGCACCGCCTCCTCCCCGGGCAGGGCGACATCGACCTGCCCGGCCTTCTCCGCATCCTCGATGACATCGGCAGGCAGGGCCCCACCGCCGTAGAGGTCTTCAGCGACTGGCTGCGCAGCCACCCCATCGACGAGGGCGCCCGCCTCGCCTCCGAGGCCGCACGCTCCGTGCTCGCGTCCGCCCGATGACCAGCGGCGACCTCCTCCACGACCTCCCCGACGATCTTCCCGAAGAGCTCGTCGAAACGCTCGCGGAGAGCGGCTCTGTCCGCATCGAACGCGTCGTCTCGACCGGCCACGCCTCCCCCGAGGGCTTCTGGTACGACCAGCCCGACCTCGAGTTCGTCCTGGTCGTGAAAGGACGTGCCCGCCTCGAATTCGACGACGGCGGGTCGCTGGAGTTGGAGCCGGGCCGCTGGTTCGACATCCCCGCCCACCGTCGCCACCGCGTCGCCTGGACCTCCCCGGACGAGCCCACCGTCTGGCTCGCTATCCGCTTCTGACCCTCTATGCCGCCGGCCCCTTGCCTCTTGGGCGGCAACCTGAAACGCTGGATGTACAGCTTCTGCTGTCGCCAAATCCCCTCCGGGGGAGCGGGGGAACCGCCACATATGGGGCGTACCGCGAAAGCGGACGGCACCTCCAGTCGTAGCCCGACAGCTAACCCCGCCGGCGTAGGAGGGACCTCACGTGGGGGTCTCTCGATCGCTTCGACTCGGTTCGCAGCGAAGCGCCCAGACCCGAAACGACCGTATGCAGTCGTGTGACCCCGACGACGACACCTGGCGATGTTCCCGTGGCGGGAACGCCGCCGCCATTGCTCATCGGAGGTGTTTCTGTGATTGAGCATGAACTGGTTCGGTCGGTCCTTCTGGAGCGCGTCATCAAGGCAAACTCGCCCGAGGCTCGCTTCCGCAAGGAGTGGCAGGCCCTGCGCGCCGACGAGGCGCGCGACCGCGACATCGAAGCGGACGAGCATCCCGTCGACCTCTTCCTCCAGGGGAAGGATCTCGAGCGGGCGGCTTAACCGCCTCTCCGCGGGACCCCGCCTGAGAGCGGGGCTCCGGTCTGGGTAGAAACGCAAGGCGGGAGCCGAATGGCTCCCGCCTTCGTGATCCCGCGGGCGAAAATCCGTTCTATACTTGCGGACACCCGATCCGTGGTCCGGGAGGGACGGTGCTCTACGGGAAGTGGCGCCCACGTGGCTTCGAAGAGGTGGTCGGCCAGGACCACGTCGTCGAGACGCTTCGGAACGCCCTCGCCACCGACAAGGTCGCGCACGCCTACCTCTTCGCCGGGCCCCGCGGCACCGGCAAGACCACCACCGCCCGCATCCTCGCCAAGGCCGTCAACTGCCCCGAACTCGCCCGAGGCGAGCCCTGCAATGACTGCGGTCCCTGCGACGCCATCGACCGCGGCGCCGCCCTCGACCTCATCGAGATGGACGCCGCCAGCAACCGCGGCATCGACGACGTCCGCGAGCTGCGCGACAAGATCGCCTTCGCCCCCAGCGACCTCGAGCGGAAGGTGTACCTCCTCGACGAGGTCCACATGCTCACGACGGGCGCCTTCAACGCCCTGCTCAAGACGCTCGAAGAGCCGCCTCCGCACGCCATCTTCATCCTCGCCACCACCGAGCTCCACGAGATCCCCGCGACCATCACGTCGCGCTGCCAGCGCTTCGACTTCCGCCGTATCCCCATCGAGGCGATGGTCGAGCGGCTGCGCTTCGTCGCCGAGCAGGAGGGCTTCAGCGTGCCCGACGAGGGTCTGCTGGCCATCGCCCGCGAGGCCCGTGGCGCCCTCCGCGACGCCATCACCCTGCTCGAGCAGATCGCCTCGATGTATGGGCCCTCCCCCAGCACCGACGACGTGCTCGAGTCGCTCGGCCTCGTGCGCGACGAGCGCACGGAGAAGCTCGCCGGCGCCCTCGCCGAACGCGACCTCGGCGCCGCCCTCGAGATCGCCCGCGAAGTGGCCGGCGACGGGCTCGACATCGCCCGCTTCACCCGCGAGACCATCGACACCCTGCGCGAGCGCCTGCTCGTCGCCGCGCGCGACCGCACCCCCGACGTCGGCGTCCTGACGGCCGCCGTCGCCGAGCTCGCCGGCGCAGACTTCCGCCGCGACCCCGGCAGCCCCGTCCCCCTCGAGGTCGCCTGTGCGGCCGCCGTGCTCGGCCCCGCCCAGCCTGCCGCCGCTCCTGCGGGCGCCGCCGCCGGCGCGAACGGACAACCCGCGCGGGGCGGCCAGCGCCCCCAGCGCCGCCCCCAGGGTCGCCGCCGCGACCAGCGTGACGAGAGCCGCGAGGAGCGCTTCCTCCGGGAACTGTACGAGCGCTGCCGGATGACGCAGCCCGCGCTTGCCGCCTGGCTCAACGGCTCCTGCGAGGTGCTCGCCATGGATGGTGACGAGCTCAAGCTCGGCTTCTACCATCCCATCCACATGCAGAAGATCGCGAACGACGGCCGCACGCTCGTGGAGCAGAAGGCGGAGGAGCTGCTGAAGCGCCCCGTGACCCTCGCCGTCGAGCGCATCGAGCGCAGCGCACCCGCCAGCCGTCCGGCCCGGGGCGGACACCTGGCGGCGGCGGCGCGCGAGATGGGGGCCAAGCCCGTCGAGTCCGGGCCACCCCCGCGCCCACGCCCCCCCGAGGAGGAGTTCTGATGGCCAAGAGCAGCGGTCGCAACCGCTACATGCGTCGCGGCGGAGGCGGCGGGCAGCGCGGCCGCGGCGGCGCCCAGACCGGCCAGCTCGCCGAGGCCCAGGCGATGCTCCAGCGCGCCCAGGAGGAGCTTGCCGCCAAGACGGTCGAGGGGACGGCCGGCGGTGGCGCCGTGCGCGTCACCATGAACGGCGAGCAGAAGGTCCAGGCGATTGACATCGAGCCCGATGTGGTCGACCCCGAGGACGTGGAGATGCTGGAAGACCTCGTGCTGGCCGCCATCCACGACGCCTCCGAGCGGGCCAACGCCCTCCAGGCCGACTCCCTCGGGGCACTCACCGGCGGCCTCGACCTGCCGGGGCTCGGCGGCTGAGCGGGCGTGCCCGAAGCAGGCGCGCCCGAGCCCATCGCCCGCCTGATCCAGGAGTTCTCCAAGCTCCCCGGGATCGGACCCAAGTCCGCGCAGCGGCTCGCCTACCATGTGCTCCGCGCCTCGGAGGACGATGCCCGTGCCCTCGCCCTGGCGCTCACCGACGTGAAGGAGCACGTCGTTTTCTGCGACACCTGCTTCAACATCACCGTCCGCAACCCCTGCACTCTGTGCGACGACGAGCAGCGCGACCGCTCGCTCGTCTGCGTCGTCGAGCAGCCCCTTGACGTGCTCGTCGTCGAGCGCACGGGCGGCTTCCGCGGCCTCTACCACGTCCTCCATGGCTCCCTGAACCCCATTGACGGTATTGGCCCCGAGCAGCTGCGCATCCAGGAGCTGCTGCGGCGCGTCGAGGCGGGGGCGGTCGTCGAGGTGATCATGGCGACGAACCCCAGCCTCGAAGGCGAGGCCACCTCGATGTACGTCCAGCGCCTCCTCCAGCCCCTCGGGATTCGCGTCACCCGCCTCGCCCGCGGCCTCCCCAGCGGCGCCGATATCGAGTACATGGACGACCTGACCCTCTCCCGCGCGCTCGAAGGGCGGCAGGAGCTGTAGCGTGGCGGCGCGGCCCCGCGTCTACCGCGCCGAAGGGGTCATCCTGCGCCG
>VXRS01000074.1 GCA_009838385.1 Dehalococcoidia bacterium
GCCAGGATCGCCCGCGTCACGTCCTCGTCCTGCTCCTCGTTCTTTGCCGAGAACGCATCGATCGAGGGCTGCACGACCGCGCTCCGGCCGTCGTCGAGGACTGGAGGGATGTATGCCTGTCGCGAGAACACCCGCAGGGGCACTTCGCGCACATGCGGCGCCAGGAAGCCCCAGCCTCCCTCCGCCTCGGGTGTCAGGTCCTCCGTGCCGATGTGGCAGCGCCAGATCACCGTTGCCCCGTGCGCCATCAGGGCCGGGGCCATGCCCGCGGTCTGCGGGTCGTGCAGGAACACGGTGTCCCCGGGGCGCAGCTCCTCGAGGAACGCCTCGATGTTCGGCCTGAGCACTTCTCCATAGACGCGCGAGGCCTGTGCCCCCAGCGGCGAACCGTCCCCCGTCGAGCCGTGCAGCGCGTGGTGCAGCCGCTTCGTGATGCGAAAGAACTCCGGCTCGCCCTCGATGACGGCCCAGCGCGCGTCGATGCCCGCCCCCCGGGCGTACGCCAGCAGCGAGGGCAGCATCTCCGCCACGCCCCCGCCCTCCGCCGTCGAGTTCAGGTGCCAGACCGTGCGCCCGCCGAGTAGCTCTCGGCTGCGTTCCAGCACGGCCACCGCCCGTTCGTGGTCCGCTGGCTCCACCACCTCGCGGAAGCGATCGAGGGAGTACGTACGGAGGTCGACCTGGCTGAGTGGGGACATGGCGGCTCGCGTCTCAGGGAGGTTGGCGGCAGCGTAGCGCAGTCCCCCGCTACGGAAACGCCGGCCCCCCGCAGGGGCAACGCCACGGCGAGTTGCGTACGATGCGGACCCGAACCCGTCTCAGGAGAAACCCATGCCAGGAGCGCTCGCAGGAGTCCGCATCCTCGACTTCACCCGGTACCAGCAGGGGCCTTTCGCCACGGTCCTGCTCTCCGACCTCGGCGCCGACGTCATCAAGGTCGAGGAACCGACGCACGGCGACCTCGGCCGCAGCCTCGGTCTGCAGCCGGACGGCTGGTGCGCCTATTTCCAGGCGCTCAACCGCAACAAGCGCTCGCTCACCGTCGACACGCGTACCGCTGAGGGCCGCGAGATCATCTACCGGCTCATCCCCGAGACCGATGTCGTCACCGACAATTTCCGCCCCGGCACGATGGAGCGCTTCGGGCTCGACCACGAGTCCCTCAGCGCCATCAACCCGCGCATCATCACCGCTAGCGCCACCGGCTTCGGTCCGAAGGGGCCGCAGGCGCACGAGCCCTCGTTCGATTCCATCGGCCAGGCCATGGGCGGCATCACGATCGCCCAGGGAGGTGGGCCCGGCGCGGAGCCCGCAGTGGTCATCGGCGGCATGGCCGACCAGGTCGGTGCCATGATCTTCGCCCTCGGCATCGCGTCCGCCATTGCCGCCCGCGAGCTGCACGGAGTCGGCCAGCACGTCGATACCTCCCTGCTGGGTTCCCAGCTTGCCCTCCAGGGGCTCGGCCTTACGGGCTTCCTGCGTCAGAAGGAGCAGCGGTCCGGTGGCACTCGCTGGAACCCGCTCTTCACCTGGTATCCCTGCGCCGATGGGCGCTACCTCAGCCTCGGCCTGCTCGATCCGAAGTGGTGGCCTGCCTTCTGCGAGGTTCTCGAACGCGAGGACCTCATGGTCGACGAGCGCTTCGCTGAACCCGCCGGCCGTATTGGCAACCGCGAGGACCTCATCGAGGAGTTGAACATCACCTTCGCCAGGAAGCCCCGCGATGAGTGGCTCGCCATCCTCAAGGGCGCGAACCTCCCCTGCGGTCCCGTCAACGACTACGCCGCCGTCGCGAAGGAGCCGCAGGTCATCGCCAACGAGTATCTGACCACGCTCGACGATCCCAACCTCGGGGAGGTTGGCGTCGTCGGCACACCCATCCAGATGAGCGAGACGCCCGCCGGCCCCAAATCGACGGCGCCTGACCTCGGCCAGCACACCGAGGAGATCCTGCTGGAGTGCGGCTACAGCTGGGAGGACATCGAGCGCTTCAAGGATGGCAAGGTCATCTAGCGCGCGGTCCGGCTATTCCTCGATCTCGTCCAACCCCTCGGCCGTCAGGCGAATCGCCGCTGTCGGGAACTCTGGATTGCGCGGGTTGTCCGTGTGATAGACCTCGATCAGCTCCCGGCTCAGCAGCTCCTTCATCAGGGCGTGGGTCAGCCGGTCGTTCGCCCAACGAACCCCCGTGACGTTGGCGAGCCGGTTCCGCCGGAAGTGCTCGAATCCGACGAACGGTAGTCGCTCGTCCATCTCGAATACCGCCTCGAGAATGTCCCACTGCCGGTCGTCAACGATCGCCGTCGCCACGGCGCGCAGCGCCTCGTTGGCCTCCTGCTCGCTCTCGAGCGGGAGCACGGGGGCCAGCTGATACGTGCCCGGGTCGGTTGTTTCCACCAGATCCCGGTACTTCAGGTGCGAGAGGTTGGGAGAAACGCTGCTCGCCGGTGCGCCCGCGATCTCCGCGATCTCCTGGTAGTGCATGGCCTCGGTGGCCCCCGCGAGGATGCCAAGCACGGCCGTTTGGCGGGGCAGTTCTGAGAAGTCCGCCGCTGTCGGTGACTCGGCCGGCGCTTGCTCGGCCAGCTCGTCTTCGTCCTCGGGGGATGCCGGCCGCTCCAGATCGCGCACCAGGTCTGGGCGCAAGACGGCGAGTGTCTTCCGCAAGGCTTCGATCTTCTCATTCACGTCGGAGAGCGATTCGTGCTTCTCTCCGAGGTCGCGCTCAATCGTCGCGATCTCGCCGAGGATGGTCTCGCGCTCGCCCTGGAGGCGCGTCAGCGCCTCGCTGAGTTCGTCGGCTGCCGACGAGGTCATGCCCGATAACCCCTATTCAACGGTTGCTACACACAAGTATAGGCGATCGGCAGGTTGAGCGCTACCCCCTTACATTAAGAAAGTCCTAACCCTTAACGATTCCCTTCCCAACCGTGGTCGGCGAACACGTCCTGCAGGGGCCATCCCTCGGGCCACGCCGGCAACCTATCGAGCGCGAACCACCCTCCCTCGGCCAGCTCCTCTTCCTGCAATCGAAAGTCCCCGCCCACCACCCGCGCCACGCACACGACCAACACCAGGTTCCGCCCCATTGGGTCGCAGGAGTAGCTCCCGAGGATGCGCTCCACCTGGACTTCCAGCCCCGTCTCCTCCCGCACTTCCCGCGCCGCCGCCTCCTCGATCGTCTCGTACGGTTCGGGGTAGCCCCCCACCAGCGCGAATTCCTCGGCGCCGTGCGGCCTCACCAGTAGCACCTCGCCCTCGCGCTCGACGAGGGCCGCCGCTACCGGTGTGGGCGCGTCCAGGTGAACGTAGCCGCAGTTGCGGCACGCGGGCTTCAGCGCCTCTTCGGGTAGGTCCCGGCCATCGACAGGCTCGCGAAGCAGCCCCTCGCCGCAGTAGGGGCAGTAGCGCCCTTCCGGAAGGGCCATCGCAGGCCGCGGGCCGTCAGGCCCGCGGCAGGCCCAGCCCGCGCGTCGCGATGATGTTGCGCTGGATCTCGCTCGTCCCGCCCGCGATCGTGGCCGAGACGGAGGCTACGTATGCCGCCCCCAGGCGGCCCTCGAACGGAACCTTCTCGCCACCATTCAGAATGCCCGCCGTGCCCAGCATCTTGATCGCCGTGCCCGCGATGCGCTGAGAGAGCTCCGTGCTGAACATCTTCGCGATCGAGGCTTCCGCGTTCGGGATCTCACCCGCTGCCTGCATGCCGACCACGCGGTAGCTCAGCATCTTCGCCGTCGCTGCCTCTATCCAGCGCTCCGCCAGCGCCTCGCGAACGCCCTCGGGGTTCGAGACCCCATCGGCGTTCTCGCGCCAGTAGTCCAGGTAGCGCTCGAGTGTCTGTCGGTGCGCCACCGCGCTCCCGATCGAGCTGCGCTCGAAGTCGAGCGTCGTCGCGCCAACGTACCAGCCGCGGTTCACCTCGCCCACGATGTTCTCCGCCGGGACGCGCACGTCCTCGAAGAACACCTCGTTGAAGTTGTGCAGGCTCGCCATGTTCACCAGCGGCCGCACGGTGATGCCCGGCGTCTTCATGTCGAGCAGGAAGTAGCTGATGCCCCGATGCTTGGGCGCATCCGGATCCGTTCGCGCCAGCATGAAGATCCAGTCCGAGTAGTGCGCCCCCGATGTCCAGATCTTCTGGCCGTTGATCACGTAGTCGTCGCCGTCGCGGATGGCGCGCGTCTGCAGCGACGCCAGGTCCGATCCCGATCCGGGTTCGCTGTAGCCCTGGCACCAGATCACCTCACCGCGGAGCATGCGGCCGAGGTGCTCTTCCTGCTGCGCTTCCGTACCGTGCGCGATGATCGTCGGCCCCAGCATGGACACGCCGTTCCCGATGCTGCTCGGTGGCATCCGCGCCTCGGCGAACTCTTCGTTCATGATGAACTGCTCCATCACGCCCAGGCTCGCGCCGCCGTACTCCTTCGGCCACGCCGGCGCGATCCAGCCACGCTCCGAGAGCTTCCCCTGCCAGCGCTTGAACCAGGGAGCGTCCCGCGGGGCCCGTTCCTCCCCGCCCTGCATGCCCTTGTCGGGGTCGTACTCGCGCGGGCGCTCGTTCTCGATGAAGGTGCGCACCTCTTCGCGGAA
>VXRS01000028.1 GCA_009838385.1 Dehalococcoidia bacterium
CCCGCCGCAGCGGCCGCTGCCGTGGCCGCCGGGTCGGGCGCCGAGCTCATCCGCCGCAGGGCGGGCTGCGTGGCGATCACGACGACGCCGAGCACGAAGAGCAGGGCGCCGCCGATGGCGAACCAGTACGGTGCGCCCACCACATCCGCCATCGGTCCCGCGACGAGGGCGCCGATCGGCATCGCTCCCGCCATGCACATCTGGTAGATGCTCATGACCCTTCCCATGATGGCGTTCGGGGTGTGAGCCTGAACAAGGGCCATGTTCAGGTTGATGAAGATCCCTGCGTTGAAGCCCGTGATGAACATGATCACCAGGGCCAGGGAGTACCAGGGCGAAAGGCCCAGCGCGACGTTCAGCACTCCTCCCGCCACCAGCGTGCAGAGGAAGTAGAACCCGGCGCGATCCACCCGCCGGAACGAGGCCAGGACGACCGACGTGATCAGCGTGCCCACCAGCATGATCGTGAACAGCATCGAGGCCCTGAACGCCCCCGCTTCCCACTCGTCGACGGCGATCTTGGGAAGGAGCGCCTGGAACGTGCCGGCCATGGAGAGGGCGGTCGCCAGCAGCACGATCATGAGCGTGCGGATTCCCGGGTGGTGGATCACGAAGGACAGGCCCTCCCGGAGATCCTCCCGGATTCGCCGCCGGGTGGTCGTCCGCACGTTGGGCACACGTATCGGAATGAGAACAAGCAGCCCCAGCGTTAGCAGGACCGCCTGCGCGGCAAAGGCCGATTCGATCCCACCGAACTCAATCACGATCCCGCTCACGGCCGCCCCCGCCTGCGCGACCTGCGCGCTGACGTTCATGAGGGTGACGGCGTTGAGGACCCGCTCAGGAGAGACCAGTGAGGGCACGATTGCCTGGCGCACCGGCATCCCGAAGGCGGTTGTGCAGCCCAGCACGAACGCCAGGCCGAAGATCCCCCAGATGTTCAGGGTTCCCAGAGCCACGAGGGTCGCCGCGCCGGCCGCCAGGGCGATGCCGACGAGCTGGGTGCCGAAAAGGAGCACCCGTCGATCGAGGCGATCGGTCAGGATGCCGGCGTAAAGCCCGAACAGGAGAACCGGCAAGCCCAGCGCGGCGATGACGAGTCCCACCACCGTCCCCGAACCCACCGTGAAGCCGGACCAGAGGGCCACTCCACCGTCGCTCGCGATGTCGATCGCCAGCCACGCGAACGTGAACATCTGGATCGACTGCGAGAGGGCGAACGTGATCGTGTTCCCCCACAGGAGGGCGAAGGACCTTTGCCGGAACACCGCGAAGGTTGCGGGCGAGAGGCCACGCCCACCTCCGCTCGATACCTCGACCTGTCCCGCTTGGGGCTTGGAAGCGGATGCCACGTGGAGGCGATGCTACAGGTCCCCGGCCCTACCTACCCCGAGACCCTCGACTCGACGGCTCCGCGGGCTAGCCCCCCGCGGGGGCGCCCGCCGGTTCCGGTACCGGGTCGGGGGCAGAGCTCATGCGCCGCAGCGCCGGCTGCGTGGCGATCATCCCGAGGCCGAGCAGGATCAGCATGGCACCGCAGATGGCGAACCACTCGCGTGTCCCGACACTGTCGGCCATCAGGCCCGCAATCAGCGCGCCCAGCGGCATGCCGCCCGCCATGCACATCTGGTAGATGCTCATCACCCGCCCCATGATCGCGTTCGGCGTGTGCGCCTGGATCAGGGCCATGTTCAGGTTCACGAAGACTCCCGCATCCAGCCCGTTCAGGAACATGATCACGAGCGCGATTGTGTACCAGGGCGCCAGCCCCACACTGACGTTCAGAATGCCGCCAATCACCAGCGTTATGAGGAAGAAGAGCCCCGCCCGGTCCACCCGCTCGAAGGAAGCGAGCATCAGCGATGTGATCAGGTTGCCGCCGAGCATCACCGTCAGGAGGGCCGACGCCTTGAACGGCCCCGCCCCCAGGTGGTCGACCGCGATCTTCGGAAGCAGCGCCTGGAAGGCGCCCGCCATCACCAGCGCCGTTGCCAGCAGCACGATCATCAGCGAGCGAATACCCGCGTGCTGGACGACGAACGCGAACCCCTCGCGCAGGTCCTCCCGCACGCTTCGCCGCACGTCTGCGCGCACCATCGGCACGCGCAATGGGAAGAGCGCGATCAACCCCAGCGCCAGCAGTCCCGCCTGGGCGGCGAAGGCCGCCTCCGTGCCTCCCACGCTGATGATCGCGCCGCTGACCGCCGCGCCGCCGAGCGCAACCTGCTGCCCGACGTTCATGAGCGTCACCGCGTTGAGTACGCGCTCGGGCCGCACCAGCGAGGGCACGATCGCCAGCCGCACCGGCATTCCGAAGGCGACAATCAGGCCGAGCACGGCCGCGAGCCCGAAGATGCCCCAGAAGTTCAGGGTGTCCAGCGCGACCAGCGTGGCCGCTCCGGCCGTGATGACGATGCCGGCCAGCTGGCTCCCGAACAGCAGCAGTCGCCGGTCGAGCCGGTCGGTCAGGATGCCGGCGTAGAGTCCGAAGAAGAGGACCGGTACGCCCAGCGCGAAGACGATCAGCCCTACGGCCGTCCCGGAGCCGACTGTCAGCCCGGACCACAGCTCCACCCCATCCTTGCCGATCTCCAGCCCCAGCCACACCAGCGTGAACTGCTGGATCGACTGCGAGAGCGCGAACACGATCGTGTTCGCCCAGAGCAGTGAGAACGGCTTCGAGCGGAAGGTGCTGAACGTCGAAGGGGTGGGCTCCCCGTCACCGGGTTGCCCCGGGGTATCCGAGTGCGCTCCCACGTTCGGGCGATGCTACAGGGCTGCGGGGGTCGCTACCCCGAGACCGGGAGCCGGCGCCTTCCCCACAGGAAGAACGGCGCGATCCGCTCCCCGTCGCCCAGGAGCTGCAGGTCGGGGCAGCGCTGCAGCAGCGTGCGCAGCGCCACGCGAGCCTCCAGCCTCGCCAGCGGCGCCCCCAGGCAGAAGTGCACGCCCAGCCCGAACCCGAGGTGGCGGTTCCGCTCGCGGTCCAGCGAGAACTCGTCCGGCGACGGGAACGCCTGGGGATCCCGATTCGCGGCGGCGTAGTGCATCATCACCTTCGCGTCCTTCGGGATCGTTCCCCCCTCGAGATCGACGTCCTTCGTCGTGGTCCGGTAGAGGCCCAGAACGGGTGGGTCGAAGCGAAGGCTCTCCTCGACCGCGGCATCGATGAGGTTGGGGTCCGCTACCAACCGCTCCCAGAGTGGCCGGTCCTGGAGCAGCCGCCAGACCATGTTCGTGATGAGCGACGTCGTTGTCTCGTTGCCGCCCACGAACAGCTGGTTCACGACCCCGAGGAGCTCCTCGTCGGTGAGTCCCTTGCCGTCCTGCTCGGCTGTTACGAGCTCGCTGATGAGGTCGTCGCGCGGGTTCTCCCGGCGCTCGCGGATGACCTCAAGCAGGTAGGCGGCCAGCTCGCCCATCTCCGCAGCCCAGGGCGTGGGGTCCTCAGCGCCCATCGCTTCCACGGTGATGTCGGACCAGTACTTGAACTTCTGCAGGTCGTCACCGGGCACGCCCAGCATCTCCACGATGACGATCACGGGCAGCGGGAAGGCGTAGTCGTCGTGCATGTCCCAGTTGCCCGAGTCGGCTCGCTTGTCGAGCAGCTCATCCGAGATCTCCACGATGCGGTCGGCCCACTCGGCGATCGCCCTCGGCGTGAACGCCTGCTGCACAAGCCCCCGGTAGAAGGTGTGCTGGGGTGGGTTCGAGAGCATCCCACCCGGCGGGCTGTGGCGCGGCCCCTGTCCCCACTCGCTCGAGTACGTCTCGATATCGAGCAGCGCCCCCTGAACGTCGGCGAAACGCGAGAGCGTATAGAACGGCGGCTCGAACTGCTCGAAGAAGTGCACGGGCGCTTCTTCGAGCAGGTGGTGGTAGGCGACGCTCGGCTCGGCCCGGACCTCGTCCGAGAGCGGGTTGTACCCGTCGACCATCCCCGCGTTACGCCCCGACCGCTGCCTGGCGCTTCGTGAACGCCAGATCGAGGTGATACAGCCCGAGCATGATCCCCGGCTGATGCTGGAAGTCGTTCGTGTCCTTCAGCTCGATCGTCTCCAGACGGTCCAGGAGGGCGTTGACCGCCACGTTCTGCTCCATGCGCGAGAGTCCCGCCCCCGGACAGGAGCGCGGCCCCTGCGAAAACGTCAGGTGCCGGCCCGCGTGCGGTCGCGTCAGGTCCAACTGATCCGCGTTCGGGTAGTGCTCCGGGTCGCGGTTCCCCGCCCCGAAGCGCAGGTGCAGCGTCGAGCCCGCGGGAATGTCCACCCCGCCCATCTCGAAGTCGATGCGCGCTGTCCGTGCGGTCAGCCCCTGCGTCGGCGCGTAGAGGCGCAGCGCTTCCTCGACGAAGAAGCGCACCTTCGTCCGGTCCGCGCGCAGCTCCTCGACGATCTCCGGGTGCTGCGCGAGCAGCATCGCCTCTGCCGTGAGCGCGTACTGCGTCGTCTCGTTGCCGCCGATGTGCATCAGCAGGGCAACGCTCGTGATGTCGCCGTCGCTGAACGTCTTCCCCTCGAACTCGATCTGCGTCAGGTACGAGATCATGTCGTCCTTGGGGTT
>VXRS01000150.1 GCA_009838385.1 Dehalococcoidia bacterium
TTCCTGGGGTACCTGGACGCGGTTCCCGAGGTGACGGCGGCGGAGATCCGGCGGGGGATCATCTACGGGTCGACCGTGGCGTCGTTCGCGGTGGAGGGATTTGGGCCGAGTCGCCTGCTGGAATTGAAGCGCGACGAGGTCGAGGCGCGGTATCGTGAGTTCCGTACGCTTACGCACATTGAGGAGGAGCGGTAATGGCGGGGCGAGAGCTCCCCTGGGCAGCGGGACGAGCGCAGCGAGAGTTCCTCGTGCGGCCGCTGCGGAGCCGTGATGCGATCCGCGAGCGGCTGCGGCCGCAGCGGGAACACGCGGCCTACGCACTGGCGCAGCTTGAGCCGGGGCTCTTCGAGCGGACGCGCTGGTTCACGGCCGAGGGGCCGAGCGGGCAGGGGCTCGTGACGCACAGCCGGGGCGGGCTCGGGGACGCCACGTTTGTGACGGGCGACCCGGATGCGGTCGCGGCGATCCTCTCGATCGAGCCGGGGCCCGGGCGCAGCTACCTGACGTGCCGGCGGGAGCATGTGGATGCAGTCCGGGGCGTCTTCAGCCTCTCGAACAGCCAGCCGATGCTGCGCATGGCCGTGACGCCGGCCACGTTTCGGCCCCACGAGGTCGTGCCGGCGACGCGGCTGCTGGGGATCGACATCCGGCGCATCAACCAGCTGTACGGGTCGGACGGGAACCCCACGTACTACGAGGCTGGGCACATCGACGCGGGGGTGTACCGGGGGGTGGTGATCGGCGGCCGGCTGGTGGCAATCGCGGGGACGCACGCGGTCTCGCCGCGGGAGCGGGTAGCAGTGGTGGGGAATGTCTTCACCCATCCGAGGCAGCGCGGACAGGGCTTCGCGACGGCGGCAACGAGCGCGGCGACAGAGGCGTTGCTGGAGACGTGCGACACGGTCGTGTTGACGGTCGACCCGAAGAACACGCCGGCAGTCGCGTCATACCGGCGGCTCGGGTACCGGGACGCGGGGGAGATGATCGAGGCGACGGCGACTCGTCGCGACTCGTCGGCGCTGCTGGCCCTGCCGCGCAAGCTGCGTGCGCTGCTGCGCGGTCGCCAGCGCGGCGGAGCGCTTGTCTCCGTACGCTTGTAGTCTCTCTGGAGACGACCTGGAGCAGATCGGTACAACGAATGAGCGTTCCTTCCGACATCAGTGACCCGACGCGTGTGCGCGAGGGAGTCGACCGCATCGAGTGGGCGGCGCGGGAGATGCCCGTGCTGGCGCTGATCCGCGAGCGGTTCGCCACCGAGCAGCCGCTCAAGGGCGTGCGCATGGCGGCCTGCCTGCACGTGACGACGGAGACGGCGAACCTGGCGCTGGCGCTGCGCGACGGCGGGGCGGAGCTGCGCATCTGCGCGAGCAACCCGCTCTCGACACAGGACGACGTGGCGGCGGCGCTGGCGGAGGAGTACGGCATCTCCGTGTTCGCGCGCCGAGGCGAGGACAACGAGACGTACTACCAGCACATCCACCAGGCGCTGGACCACGGGCCGCAGGTGACGATGGACGACGGCGCGGACCTGGTGGCGACCATCCATCAGGAGCGCCGGGACCTTATCCCGGGGGTGGTGGGCGGCATGGAGGAGACGACGACGGGCGTCATCCGGCTGCGGGCGATGGCCAGGGACGGGGCGCTGGGTTACCCGATCGTGGCGGTGAACGAGTCGGACACGAAGCACCTGTTCGACAACCGCTTCGGGACGGGTCAGTCGACGGTGGACGGCATCGTGCGGGCGACGAACGTGCTGCTCGCGGGAAAGACGTTCGTGGTGGCGGGGTACGGCTGGTGCGGACGGGGCCTTGCGAGCCGGGCGCGGGGCCTGGGCGCCCACGTGGTGGTGACGGAGGTCGACCCGGTGCGGGCGCTGGAGGCGGTGATGGAGGGGTTCACGGTGATGCCGATGGCGGAGGCCGCGACGATTGGGGACTTCTTCGTGACCGTCACGGGGGACTGCCACGTGATCAGTGAGGCGGTGCTTGAGACCATGAAGGACGGCGCCATCATGGCGAACAGCGGCCACTTCGATAACGAGATCGACCTGGAGGCGCTGGAAGGCATGAGCGAAGGGAAACGGCGCGTTCGCGACCATGTGGACGAGTACCGCATGGGCGACGGGCGGACGCTCTTCCTGCTGGGAGAGGGACGGCTGGTCAACCTCGCGGCGGCGGAGGGACATCCCGCCTCCGTGATGGACATGTCCTTCGCGAATCAGGCGCTGGGAACGGAGTGGCTCGTGGCAAACGAATCGACGCTGGACAACCAGGTGCACGAATTGCCGGACTCGATCGACGAGGAGATCGCGCGGTTGAAGCTGCAGGCGATGGGCATCGGCATCGACACGCTGACGGAAGAGCAGCGGCACTATCTCTCCAGCTGGCAGGCGGGCACGTGAGCGGGACGCGGCTGGTGACCTCCGAGTCGGTGACGGAGGGGCACCCGGACAAGATCTGCGACCAGATTTCGGACGCGATCCTCGACGAGATCATCGCGCGGGATCCGATGGCGCGCGTCGCCTGCGAGACCTCGATCACGACGGGGCTCGTGCTGGTGATGGGCGAGATCACGACGAGCGCCTACGTGGATATCCCGCGGATCGTGCGCGAGACCATCCGGGACATCGGCTACATCTCCTCGGACATCGGCTTCGACTGGGAGACGTGCGGCGTGGTGACGGCGATCGACGAACAGTCGCCGGACATCGCGGCGGGCGTGAACCGCTCTTGGGAGGCGCGCCACGGCGCGCGCGAGAGCGAGGAGCTGGATACGGGGGCGGGCGACCAGGGGATGATGATCGGGTTCGCCTGCGACGAGACGCCGGAGCTGATGCCGCTCAGCATCTCGCTGGCGCACCGGCTGGCGCGGCGGCTGGCGGAGGCGCGCAAGAGCGGCGAGCTGCCGTGGCTGCGCCCCGACGGCAAGTCGCAGGTCACGATCGAGTACGGGGACGGCTGGGAGCCGCGGCGGGCGGAGTCGATCGTGGTTTCGACGCAGCACGCGCCGGACGTCGACCGGGAGCTGATCGAGACGGACGTGCGACGGCACATCATCGACACGATCGTCGACAAGGCGATGGTGGACGGCGACACGAAGATCTACGTGAACCCCTCGGGGCGGTTCGTGGTGGGGGGGCCGAAGGGCGACGCGGGGCTGACCGGCCGCAAGATCATCGTCGATACGTACGGGGGTGTGGCGCGGCACGGGGGTGGAGCCTTCAGCGGGAAGGATCCGACCAAGGTGGACCGTTCGGCCGCCTACGCAGCGCGCTGGGTGGCGAAGACGATCGTGGCGGCAGAGCTGGCGCGGCGCTGCGAGGTCACACTCTCCTACGCGATCGGGGTAGCGGAGCCGACCTCGATCAACGTGGACACGTTCGGGACGGGCGCTGTCCCGGACGAGGCGATCCTGGGGGCGGTGCAGAGGCACTTCGACCTGCGTCCGGGGGCGATCATCCGGGACCTCGACCTGCGCCGCCCGATCTTCAAGGCGACGGCGGCGTACGGTCACTTCGGGCGTACGGGGCTGGACGTGCCCTGGGAAGACACGGGGCGGGCGGCGGACGTTGCGGCAACGGCACGGCGCGGGGGGTAACCTTCGGCGAGCATGGACGCGATCATCCTCGTTGGAGGGCAGGGAGCACGGCTGCGGCCGCTGACCCTGACGCGCCACAAGAGCCTGATACCGGTCGCGAACCGGCCCGCGCTCGACCACCTGCTGGACTGGCTCGGCGGCCACGGCATCGAGCGGGCGGTGCTCGCGATGGGGCAGCGCCAGGACGACCTCGTGAATGCCTACCCGGAGGGGGAGCGGGGCGGGCTCGCAATCGCACACGTGGTGGAGCGGGAACGGCTGGAGTCGGGGGGCGCGATCCGGAACGCGGTGCGGGCGGCTGAGGTGGAGGGGCGTTTCCTCGTGCTCAACGGGGACGTGTACGTGGACTTCGACCTGGGGGCGGCGCTGGCAGCGCACGACGAGGCCCGCGCTCGACTGACGCTGGCGCTCTGCCAGGTGGCGAACCCCTCGGCCTTCGGGGTGGCGGTGGTGGACGGGGCGTCGCGGATCACGGGCTTCGTGGAGAAGCCGCCGCCGGGGACGGCGCCGAGCGACCTCGTGAACGCAGGGGTCTGGGTGTTCGAACCTGACCTCGTGGGGGAGATCCCTCCCGGAGCCGTGCGGGTCGAAGAGACGCTGTTCCCGTCGCTGGTGGGGCGAGGGGAGAACGTGCTGGGCTACCACTTCGAAGGGCTGTGGGCGGACCTGGGGACGCCGGGGCGCTACCTCGAGCTCTCGCAGGCGCTCGTGAAACGGTCGGGGGCGCCACTGCTGGCGGCGGGCGCCGTGGTGGCGGAGGACGCGAGCATCGAAGGAACGGCGCTGGCGGCGGACAGCGTTGTCGGGGCGGGCGCGAGCGTGACGGGATCCGTGCTGTGGGAGGATGTGCGGGTGGAAGCGAGAGCGCAGGTGCGGGACTCGGTGCTGGCCGACGGCGTCACGATCGGGGCGGGGGCGGTGGAGGGGGCGCGGGTCTTCTCCCGGGAGAACGTGGTGACGCGATCG
>VXRS01000306.1 GCA_009838385.1 Dehalococcoidia bacterium
GCGGGTGGCGCTCGTCGAAGGCGGACTTGCCCTCCATGGTGGTGAAGACGGGGATGTCGAGCAGCTCCGCGAGCTCGCGGAGGGCGTCCGTGGCGTCGGCGGTGAGCACGCCCGAGCCAGCCCAGATCATGGGGCGCTCGGCGGCGAGCAGGGCGGTCACGGCCTCGCGGATGTCGCCGTTGGAGGGGCTCTGGCGGACCTTGCCGGGCGAGTCGTAGCGCTGGTCGGCTTCGGGGACATCCTGAACGCAGACATCGGAGGTGAGCTCGACGACGACGGGTCCGCCGCGTCCGCTGCGGAGGGCGTGGAAGGCGCGGCGCATGGCGGGGGCGATCTGGGCAGGCGTGTCGATGGACTCGACGGACTTGACGATGCCGCGGTAGTTCTCGACGGCGGAGAAGTTGGGGCGCACCTGGCGCTCGATGAGGGGATAGCCGCCGGGCAGGACGAGGATGGGGACGTTGTCGCCGAAGGCCTGGGCGATGCCGCCCATGGCGTTCTCGGCGCCGGCGGCGTTCTGGGTGGCGACGACGCCGAAGCGTTCGCCGTCGCTCATGCGGCTGTAGCCGTCAGCGGCCATGACGGCGCCGCGCTCGTGGCGGAACATAATGGGCCGGATACCGAGCTTCGCCACCTCCTCGATGAGGGGGTTGTTGGGGAAGCAGGTCATCTCGGCGACTCCCTCTTCCTTGAGGATGCGGGCGACGAGCTCGTTACCGTTCATGGCGTACTCCGTGGGCGCTCCGGCCCGTCGGGCGGGTCCGTGCGGCGGGACGATCTCAGCGCACGGAGGCGGGAGGGGCAAGGGCGGGGGTTGGGGCGTCTGGTACGATTTTCCGCAGATACCGCGCTCCATCCGGGAGGAACGCCCGTGCTCACGATCATTTCGCCGGCCAAGGCCCTCGACTTTTCGCCAGTCGCGAACGGGCTCGACGCAACGCAGCCGCGTTTCGTCGACGACACCGCTTCGCTGCTGGAGACCTGCAAGACGCTCGAGGCGAGTGACCTGCGCAAGCTCATGTCGCTCAGCGACTCGCTGGCGCAGCTGAACCACGCACGCTTCCAGGACATGAGCCTGCCCCTGACCGAGGAGAACGCGAAGCCGTGCGTGCTGGCGTTCCAGGGGGACGTCTACAAGGGGTTGGACGCGTCCAGCCTGGAGTCGCGCGACCTGGAGTGGGCGCAGGGGCGCCTGCGCATCCTCTCGGGGCTGTACGGGCTGCTGCGGCCGCTCGACCTGATCCAGCCGTACCGGCTGGAGATGGGCACGAAGCTCTCGAACGCGCGCGGGGCCAACCTGTACGAGTTCTGGGGCGACCGGCTGGCGAACGCGCTCAACGACGAGGACGCCGATCCCGAGGCGCCGGTGCTCAACCTCGCGTCGCAGGAGTATGCGAGGGCGGTCCCCAGGAAGAGCCTGAAGCGTCCGGTCGTGGTCGCCGACTTCAAGGAAGAGCGGAACGGCGAACTGAAGACGATCGGGCTGGTGGCGAAGCGCGCCCGCGGCTTGATGGCCCGCTACGTGATCCGCAACCGCATCGAGAACGCCGAGGACCTGAAGGACTTCGACGACGAGGGCTACGGCTTCCGGCCGGAGCTTTCGAGCGAGGACAGGCTCGTCTTCAGCCGCGCGAAGGGGTAGGCGCGGCCGCTGTGCGCGCGCTTGAGATACAGGTCCGGGTTCGCAACCCGTTGGGCGGGGACTACGAGAAGGCGACGATGACCGTGGACACCGGCGCGTCGTATTCGAAGCTGCCGTCCTCGCTCCTTGAGAAGCTCGGCATCGAACGTGAGCCTCAGCCCTATCCTGTCGTATTGGCCGATGACCGGGTCGAGGAGTATTCGATCGGGCAGGCTTCGTTCGAAATCGCGGGACCCGCGCGCACTTCCCCTGTTCTCTTCGGGGAGGAAGGGATTGCGCTGCTGGGGGCGACATCGCTCCAGGCTCTGGGCCTGATACCGGATACGCAGAACCACGAACTGGTAGATGCGAAACTCCTCATGGTCGGCATGAGAAGCGCGGACAACTCCGCGACCGGCTACCCGCTCTAGGACGCTTCCGCTAGCCCTCTTCGATGGTGACCGTTCCGGTGGAGCCGTCGATGCTGAGCATCGTGCCGGTGGCGATGAAGTCGGTTGCGCCGCGGATTCCGGTGACGGCGGGGATGCCGTACTCGCGGGCGACGGTGGCGGCATGGCTGAGGAGGCCGCCGGTCTCGACGACGACGCCGGCGGCGGGCAGGAAGAGTGGGGTCCACGGGGCGTCGGTGACGGGGGCGACGAGAATTTCGCCGGGGAGGATGGTGGCCTCCGAGGCGCCGTCGGCGCTGAGAACGACGCGCGCACGGCCCCGCGTTTGACCGGGACTGACGCCGATGCCCTGGAAGGAGGTCTCGCCCCCGGCGTCGGCGGTCTGGCGGGGGGTGGCCTCAACCGGGCGCTGGAAGATGATGGGCAGCTCGTAGTCGTGGAGCATCTCGTAGCGGGTGCGGCGCTCGTCGACGACGTCCTGAATCTCGGCGGCGGAGAGGCCGCCGTCGAGGGCCTCGGGGAGCTCGGCGAGCCGCAGGAACCAGACATCCCCGGTGTCGTCGAGTTCGCCCCGCTCGGCCAGGCGCCTGCCCATTTCGAGGACGGGCTGACGGTAGGTCCGGCAGAGTTGGGTCCAGCTGGCCTTGGTGGTTTCGCGCTTCCCGTTCATGACCTGCACGAGGTCCAGCAGGCGGCGGAACTCCGCGCGCTGATCCTCGGGGAGGGCCGCCTCGACCGCGCCCTCGAGGGCGACGCGCTCAGCGGCGGAGCGCGCTTCGCGGACGTAGGGGCTGTGTTCCTCGTCCAGGGCGAGGTCGGCCTGGAGGCTGCTGAGGACGAACTGGGGCGACTCGTTCCAGGTGAGGCACGAAGGGTCGGTCTCCCGCTGGCCACGGAAGCCGAGATCGGCGATGAACGGGGCGTACTGGCCGGCGAAGGCGGTCCAGTCGTCGTTGGGGGGCGAGTCGAGCCGAGCCTGGAAGTCATCCACGGAGATTCCGGCCATCTCCTCGGCGAGGGCGGGGCGCTCGAGGACGAAGCGGCTCAGGTCCCAGATGGCCTTGGAGGGGCGGGCACTCTCGACATCGGTGAGGCCGCTCGTGAGCCCCGTCATCCATCCTGCCGGATGGTCGGGGACGTGCTCGGCCAGGAGCCCGTCGAGAAGGGTGGTCTGGAGGCCGCCCCCGCTGCTGCACCAGTAGTGCGTGTAGAAGATGTCGCCGATGTGGTCGGTCGTCTCGTCGATCGCGGCGAGCAGGCCCTCGTCGTCGACGGCGGTCCAGTCGCGGGCGAGGGTGGCCGCGTAATGCGCTTTCGCACGATCGGCGTCGGCGTTGACGAGCTCGCGAGCGCGCACGAAGTTGGCCATGAGGCGCTCCTGGACGGCCTCCGCACGGGAGGTGTCCTGGGCGACCTCGGCGGTAATCTCCTCCTCGCCCTCGAAGAACTGCTTGAGGTAGTCGGCGCTGCCGCCGGTCTCGAAGGACGAGGTGAGGGCGTTGACCACGCTGATGTTCACGCAGAAGCGGCCACCGACGACGGGGAGCATGGTCGTGCCCGGCTTGTCCGGGATGGGCACCAGATCCTCGATCTGAAGCTCACGGGTGCCGACGACGAGCCACTGGTAGTTCCACTCGCGAATGAGGTCGGCGGGTAGCGGCCTTGTGATGCCGGGAAGGACCTCGTCGGTGTTCCCGGTGGTGTAGTCGTTGTAGCGCTCGTCGATGGTGCTGTCCCAGCTGCACAGGGGCTCCTGCAGGTTCGCCATGTTCCTTCTCCCGCGCCGGCTGCGCGCACGATCGCGGACTCTACCGCGAGCGCCGGTTAGGGGCTGAAGCGTCGAGGCTGCTAGGATTTCGGCGGCCCCGCAGAGGCCCGGGCGAGGTAGGCGTTGACCACATCCGTTTCGTCCGAGCCCGTGCTGGGCGTCCTCTTGAGCGAGCGCGAGAAGATGCTGCTGCTCCTCGCGCTGGGCATGTGCATGTTCCTCAGCTCGCTCGACGGGTCCATCCTGGCGACGGCGCTGCCGACGATCTCGTCGGACCTCGACGGGTTCAAGCTGCTCCCGTGGGTGCTGACGCTGTACATGCTCACCTCGACGGTGGTGGTGCCGATCGTGGGGAAGCTCTCGGACATGTTCGGGCGGCGGCCGTTCGTCATCTCCGGGGTCGTCATCTTCCTGATCGGGTCGCTCGGGGCGGGGCTGGCGCCCTCGATGCTGACGCTCATCGCCGCGCGGGGCATTCAGGGGATCGGGGGCGGCTTCATCCTCGCCTGCGTGCTGGTGGTGATGGCGGACATGTACACCCCCATCGAGCGAGCGAAGTACGTGGCCTACATCCTCGCGATCATCACGGCCGGGACGCTGCTTGGGCCTCCAGTGGGAGGGTTCTTCGCAGACGGCCCCGGCTGGCGCTGGTGCTTCTTCATCAACATCCCCATCGGCGTGATCGCGCAGGCGCCGATATGGCACACCCTTCCCAACACCCCCCAGGGGGGGCGGATGTCAGACATCGCATTCCGGGGGG
>VXRS01000272.1:0-1485 GCA_009838385.1 Dehalococcoidia bacterium
GTGTCGGGGGGACGGGGGAGGAGCTCCCACTGCTTCACGCTGAGGGCGCCGTGGCGGTGCACCGTGCCGAGGCAGTCGGCGCCGGTATCGCCGCCTCCGAGGATGATGACGCGCTTGCCGGCGGCGGAGATGACCTCGCTCTCGGGGAGGTCGTCGCCGGCGACGAGCTTGTTCTGCGGGGGCAGGAAGTCCATCGCGAGGTGGATGCCGTCGAGGTCGCGTCCGGGGATGGGGAGGTCGCGGGAGTGGGTCGCGCCACCCGACAGGCAGATCGCGTCAAACTCGTTCACAAGGTCGCGCGCGTCGACATCGACGCCGATGTTGACGCTGGAGCGGAAGACGACGCCCTCGGCCTCCATCTGTTCGAGACGGCGGTCGATGAAGCGCTTCTCCATCTTGAACTCGGGGATGCCGTAGCGGAGGAGGCCGCCGATGCGGTCGTCGCGCTCGAAGACGGTGACGTCGTGACCGGCGCGGCGCAGCTGCTGGGCGGCGGCGAGGCCGGCGGGGCCGGAGCCGATAACGGCGACGCGGCGCTCGGTGCGCTGCTGCGGCGGTTCGGGGCGGATCCAGCCCTCTCGCCAGGCGCGCTCGATGATGCTGACCTCGACCTGCTTGATCGTGACGGGGTCGTCGTTGATCCCGAGGACGCAGGCGGCCTCGCAGGGGGCGGGGCAAAGCCTGCCGGTGAACTCGGGGAAGTTATTGGTGGCGTGGAGGCGCTCGATGGCGTCGCGCCAGTGGCCGCGATACACGAGGTCGTTCCAGTCGGGAATGATGTTGCCGAGGGGGCAGCCCTGGTGGCAGAAGGGCACGCCGCAGTCCATGCAACGGGCGGCCTGCTCGTTGAGCTGTTTGGGCGGCATCTCCTCGTAGTACTCGAGCCAGTCGGTGACACGCTCGGCCACGGGGCGGCTGGGCGGTCCCTGCCGCGTGAATTCCATGAAGCCCGTGGTCTTAGCCACCGGTGGCCCCCACCTGCTGGCGCTCGGCCTCTTCCTGGGCCTTCTGCTCGTTGAGGACGCGGCGGTAATCGAGGGGCATAACCTTTACGAAGCGCGAAATTGTGCCCTGCCAGTCCTCGAGGAGGCGGTCGGCGACGGTGCTGCCGGTGTGCTCGCGGTGGCGCTCCAGGAGGCTGCGCACGAGGTCGATGTCCTCGTCCTCGGCGAGCGGCTCCAGATCGACCATCTCCTTGTTGCAGCGGATGTCGAAGTCGCCCTCATCGTCGAGGACGTAGGCGATGCCGCCGCTCATGCCGGCGCCGAAGTTGCGGCCCGTGGGGCCGATGATGACGACGCGGCCGCCGGTCATGTACTCGCAGGCGTGGTCGCCGGTGCCCTCGACGACGGCGTGGGCGCCGCTGTTGCGTACGCCAAAGCGCTCGCCGGCGACGCCACGGATGAAGGCGGACCCGGCGGTGGCGCCGTAGAGGGCGACGTTTCCGATGATGATGTTCTCCTCGGGCACGAAGGTGGAGTCGGG
>VXRS01000272.1:1585-4527 GCA_009838385.1 Dehalococcoidia bacterium
GCGACGCCGACGGGGCAGGTATCGAGGTGGCAGACGCGCATCATGATGCAGCCCATCACGACGAGCGGGGCGGTCGCAAAGCCGTACTCCTCGGCGCCGAGGAGGGCGGCGATGACGACGTCGCGGCCAGTTTTCATCTGGCCGTCGGTCTGGACGATGATGCGGTCGCGCAGTTTGTTCAGGACGAGGGTCTGCTGGGTCTCGGCGAGGCCGAGCTCCCAGGGCACACCCGCGTGCTTGAGCGAGGTCAGCGGGCTCGCGCCCGTGCCGCCGTCGTGTCCGCTGATGAGGACCACGTCGGACTTGGCCTTGGCGACGCCCGCCGCGACGGTCCCGACGCCGACCTCGGCGACGAGTTTCACGCTGATGCGGGCGCGCGGGTTCGCGTTCTTGAGGTCGTGGATGAGCTGGGCAAGGTCCTCGATCGAGTAGATGTCGTGGTGCGGGGGCGGGCTGATGAGGCCCACCCCGGGGGTCGAATAGCGCACCTGCGCGATCCAGGGCCAGACCTTGTGGCCGGGAAGCTGGCCGCCCTCGCCGGGCTTGGCGCCCTGGGCCATCTTGATCTGCAGCTCATCGGCGTTGACGAGGTACTCGCTGGTGACGCCGAAGCGCCCGGATGCGACCTGCTTGATGGAGCTGCGGCGGAGGTCGCCGTTCTCGTCGGGGGTGAAGCGGCGGGGGTCCTCGCCGCCCTCGCCGGTGTTGCTGCGGCCGCCGATGCGGTTCATGGCGATGGCGAGGGTCTCGTGGGCTTCGGCGCTGATGGAACCGAACGACATCGCGCCCGTGGCGAAGCGGGGGAAGATGCTGGAGACGGGCTCCACCTCTTCGATGGGGATGGGCTCGCGGTCGGAGCGGAACTCCATGAGGCCGCGAAGGGTCGCCATCTGGCGAGCCTGGTCGTTCACGAGGGTCGTGTACTCGCGAAAGATCTCCCGGCGCTTCGTGCGGGTGGCGTGCTGCAGCTTGAAGATGGTGTCGGGGTTGAAGAGGTGGAACTCGCCGCCGTGGCGCCACTGGTACTGGCCGCCCCAACCGATGTTGTAGAGGCCGCCGTCGCGATCGGGGTAGGCGCGGGCGTGGTGGGCGAGCATCTCGGCGGCGATCTGCTCGAGACCCGCGCCGCTGATGCGCGACACCGTGCCGGTGAAGTAGCGGTCGATGAGATCTTCGTTGAGGCCTACCGCCTCGAAGATCTGGGCGCCGCGGTAGCTCTGCACCGTGGAGATGCCCATCTTCGACATGACCTTCACAACGCCCTTCTTGAGGGCCTTGATGAAGTTGCTCTCGGCCTCCTCCCAGGAGATGTCGCTCTCAAGGGAGCCTTCGTCCTTCATCTCGCGCAGGGTGTCGAGGGAGAGGTAGGGGTTGATGGCGCCGGCGCCGTAGCCGATGAGGAGGGCGAAGTGGTGCACCTCGCGCGCCTCGCCCGTCTCGACGACGAGCCCGACCTTGGTGCGCCGCTTGTTGCGCACGAGGTGGTGGTGGAGGCCTGCGGTGGCGAGGAGGGCGGGGATCGGGGCCTGCTCCGCGTCGATGCCGCGGTCGGAGAGGATGAGGATGTTGGCGCCGTTCTCGATGGCCTCGTCGGCGCGCTCGAAGAGCTCGTCCAGGGCGGGCTGCATGCCGGCGGGTCCTTCGGCCGCGGGCATCGTCATCGGGAGCACGGCGGAGCGGAAGCCGCCCTCGCCGTCGAGGCGGCGAAGCTGCGCCATCTCGGCGTTCGTGGGGAAGGGCGTGGGAAGGGCGATCATGCGGTAGCCGTCGTCGAGGCCCTCGCTGAAGAGGTTGCCCTCGGCCCCGATGAGGGAGTCGACGGAGGTCACGATCTCCTCGCGAATGGCGTCGAGGGGCGGGTTCGTGACCTGGGCGAAGAGCTGCTTGAAGTAGTTGTAGAGCGGCTGGGGGCGCTCGGAGAGGACGGCCAGGGGCGTATCCGTCCCCATTGAGCCGATCGATTCCTGTCCCTGGCGAGCCATGGGCCCGAGGTGGTACTTCGCATCCTCGACGGTGTAGCCGAAGGCGATCTGGCGCTCGAGCAGGTCGGCGCCGGCGATCGGGGCGGGAGGCTCGGCGGCCGGGAGGTCGGCGAGGCGCGTGAGGTTCTCGCCGAGCCAGCCGTCGTAGTCGTGGGCGCGGGCGAGGCGCTGCTTCAGCTCGGTATCGCCGATGATGCGGCCTTCCTCGAGGCTGACGAGGAACATGCGGCCGGGCTGGAGGCGGCCCTTCATGAGCACGTTGTCGTCCTCGACGGGGAGGACGCCGGACTCGGAGGCCATGACGACGAGGTCGTCCTTGGTCACGAGGTAGCGGGAGGGGCGGAGGCCGTTTCGGTCGAGGACGGCGCCGATGGTGCGGCCATCGGTGAAGGCAACGGAGGCGGGGCCGTCCCACGGCTCCATGAGGAGGCTGTGGTACTCGTAGAACGCCTTCTTCTCCGCGCTCATCGTCTCGTGGCCGGACCAGGCCTCGGGGATGAGCATCATCATCGCGTGCTCGACGGGACGGCCGCCCAGGGTCAGCAGCTCGAGGGCGTTGTCGAGGCAGGCGGTGTCGCTTCCGGCCTCGTCGATGATGGGGAGGATCTTCTGGATGTCGTCGAAGTGAGGGGTTTCGAGAAGCGCCTCGCGGGCGGCCATCCAGTTCTTGTTGCCGCGGAGGGTGTTGATCTCGCCGTTGTGGGAGATGGTGCGGTAGGGGTGGGCGAGCTTCCAGCTCGGGAACGTGTTGGTGCTGAAGCGGGAGTGGAACATCGCCAGCGCGGTGACCATGCGGCGGTCGCGCAGGTCGGGGTAGTACTCGGGCAGCTGGAGGGCCGTGAGCATGCCCTTGTAGACGACCGTGCGGCAGGAGAGGCTGGGGAAGTAGAAGTCCTCGGAATCGCCGATACCGCGCTTCTCGACCTCGCGCTCGAAGAGCTTGCGGATGACGAAGAGGCG
>VXRS01000149.1:0-1808 GCA_009838385.1 Dehalococcoidia bacterium
GACTCGAAGAACTCCTCCATCCGCTCCGGGGAGAGGCGGGAGGGCGTGCGGATGTCGACGATGCGGCCGGGGGCGCCTGCTTCGTAGGCGGCGCGATCCTCGAAGCTGCGGTCGAGCGTGGCCCGGAATCCCGCGGCAAACATGCCCACGGAGGTCGCCAGCAGGAGCAGCAGGATGAGGCGGCTGTAGTGGAGCGGGCTCCGTACCATGCGCCAGAGGCCGAGCAGGATGGTCGCGCCGCTCAGACCGCGCAGCGCCCACGAAGCCACGCGCAGGACGACCGGGAAGAGGCGCAGGAAGACGAGCGCGATCATGAGCGTGAAGAGCGCCGGTGATACGAGAAGGAGGGGGTCGGCGGAGAGGTCGCCGAAGAGGTTCTCGGTCACGAGCGAGCCGCGCTGGCGCAACTGGTAGAAGAGGAAGGCGCCCACGCCCACGAGCACGAGGTCGAGGTAGTAGCGCAGGAAGAGGGGCTGCTTCGGCGGACGGGCGAGGCTCTGCTTGTAGTGCACCACGCTCGCTCCGGAGGCGCGGTAGGCGGGCCAGAGGAGGGCGACGAGGGCGAGCACGGCTCCGAGCGCGGCCATGCCGAAGGCCTCGGCGGTGAGTGTGACTTGCAGCAGCTCGCCCTGGCTCAGGTCGGCGAAGGGGGGCGTCGGGCCCAGCAGCCGGATCACGCCGGCCGCCACGAGTGGTCCGAGGACGACCGCGAAGATGGTCAGCGCCGACCCTTCGACCAGGTAGACGGTCATGATCTGGCCGAGGCCCGCGCCGCGGCTCTTGAGGAGCGCGATCTCGCCCGCCTGGCGCTCCACCAGCATCGTCGCCACCAGCACCAGGTAGTAGAGCGCGATGCCGACAATGAGGAGCATGAGCGCGAAGAGCGGCAGCCGCGTGAAGAACAGCTTCTCCTGGTATTCGAAGATGACATCGGGCAGCTCCGTGCGGAGCACGGACAGCTCCAACTCCGCCCGGATGGCGCGGTCGAGGGCGCGCAGGTTGCGTTCGTAGCGCTCCGCGTTGCGGCTGTTGACCCGCTCGGTGTCGATGAAGGCGAAGGTCTCGAAGGTGCCGTCGATTGACGGCAGGTAGGGCGCGATCACCTCGACGAAGGTGCGCTCGTCGATGATGAAGGGGAACGTCGGCCAGCGCGTGGTGTCGACCACGAGGCGGTGGGCGTTGCCGAACCAGTACTCCTCCTCCGGATCGTTCGGCTCGACGAGCCCGACGATGGTGATCTCCACGGGGTCGACGTCCTCGCGCCAGAAGGGCTGGAGGTCGAAGGTGTCGCCGGGACCGACGCCGAGGCCGCGGGCGGCGGTGGCGCTCATCCAGACCTCGATGCTGGGGCGCTGGAAAACGTCGGTGGTGGGAGGCGCGGGGGTGGGAGCGACTCCCTCGACGAGGGTCACGTGATCCTCTACGTCGGAGAAGAACAGGAAGTGAGCGCGGGCGCGCAGGTCGTCGTCGTAGTCGATCGGGACGCCGGGCTCGGCCAGGAAGAAGGTGGAGGTGCGCGCGTAGAGCCCTGTGTCCTCGATGATGCCCCCGCCATAGCGCCGCAGCAGCGAGAAGGTGGTGTCGCGGCGTTCCCGGTAGATGTCGGGCTCGCCCGGCTGGCTGTTGCTGACGACCTTGAGGTCGAGCTCGAGCGGGTCCTGCTGGCGGAGGGTGAAGCTGAGGCCGAGGTCGCGCACGGCGTCGGAGTAGAGGATGACGCTCGACATGAGGGCGGAGGCGAGCACCATGCCGAAGATGACGGTGGCGAGCAGCCGCCAGTTGGCGAGGCTTCGCTGGGCGACGATCCG
>VXRS01000149.1:1908-4514 GCA_009838385.1 Dehalococcoidia bacterium
TCGACGCTGCTGGCCAGCGCCCCCATCTACGCCCGCGCCATGGCCGACCTCGGCCTCAAGTTCACCGTGCGCGACGAGCTGCGCGGCGAACCCTCCATCCGCGCCGGTATCGAAGCGCAGCAGCTGGCCACGCCCGACTCCCTCGCCGTCCGCGAGGCCGTCGAGCAGCGGATCGACGAGCGGCTTGGGTGGTTCGCGCTCGAACGGTCGGTCGTCGTCGAGTCGGCGCGGCTCACGATCGGGCGCACGGGCGAGGAGTCGCGAACCAGCAACCCTCTTGGCGTGCTCTACGCAATCGAGGGATTCGAACGGCACGTCGCCGTACTGGAGGGGCGCCTGCCGGCCCCGAGCGGCCCCGACGCGCCCCTGGAAGTCGTGATGGGCGCGCGCGCCGCCGCCGTGGCGCGGTTGAGCCCCGGCGACCACTTCCTCCTGATCGAGGAGATAGACAACTGCGACCGCATCATCCCGCAGGGGCTGCAGCCGCAGCTCCCCTGCGACTTGCAGGTGCGCGCGCGCTACTCCGTGCCCGCGGTGCTCACGGGCATCATCGCGGTCGAGGACGAGAACGCCTCGTTCTGGGCGGCGATCAGCGACCGCTACGTGATGCCCTCCGCCCCGATCGCCGACTCGGGCCTGGTCTCGCCCATGGTCGCGCACGTCGACGCCGTCCTCGGCGACCTGGCGGTGCGCTATCCGGGCCAGAAGCTGACCCTGCGCTGGAACGTGCTCGCCGACATCGACCAGCTCGACCAGGGCAACTTCGAGCGGGCGCGCGAGGACATCCTGGAGCTCAACCAGGACCTCCGCATCTACAACGGGTACGCCACCAGCCAGCTCACGGTCACGCTCGACGCCTTCGGACGGAGCGCGGACTTCCAGCGGGCGCCACTCACGATCCTGCTGATCCAGATCGCGGCGATCGCGCTCTTCTACGTGGCGCTTATCTCCGTGGCCGTGGTGGAGCGCCAGGGCGAGCAGATCGCGCTGCTGCGCGGGCGCGGGTCGAGCACGGCGCAGGTGGTCGGCCTCTACGCACTCGAAGGGCTGGCCCTGGGCCTGCCCGCGATCCTCGTGGCGCCCTTCATCGCCGCCGGCGTGACCGCCCTCCTCGGGTTCACGCCCGTGTTCAACGACATCTCCGGTGGCCAGCCCCTGCCGGTCTCCTTCGACCCGCTCGCCTTCCCCCTGGCGGCGCTTGGGGCCGCGCTCTCGATCGTCGCCCTGACGGCTCCGGCGTTCCTCGTCGCGCGACGCGGTCCGCAGGGGCAGCGCCGCGCGCTCGCCCGTCCGACGGCGGGCCTCATCCAGCGCTACTACCTCGACGTGGTGCTCGTGGGGTTCGCCTTGCTGGCCCTGTGGGAGCTGAACGAGCGCAACTCCGTGTACACGCCCTCCTCCACCGGCGGCGTCACGAGCGACCCGCTCCTGCTCGCCTCGCCCGCGCTGATCATCGCTGCCGCGGCGGCGGTGCTGGCCCGCCTCTACCCGATCGCGTTGCGCGTCATCGTGGGGGTTGCCGGCCGCGTGGCCGGGGTGGCCGTGGCGATGGGGCTCTGGCAGCTCGTGCGGCGCCCGGGACCGTACACCCAGCTTGCGCTGCTCCTGATGATGGCCGTGGCGGTCGGCATGTTCGCGGCCAGCTACACGAGCACCACCGAGTGCTCCTACGAGGACCGCGCGCGCTTCGCCTCCGGGGTCGAGGTACGCGCCCTCGCCGGCGACACCACCTTCCTGCCCGCCGACCCGACACGGCTGGAGGACCAGGTCGGCGGGATCGAGGGCGTGGAGGACGTCTCCGCCGTCCTGCGGCTGCAGGGCGCTATCGCGACGCCCAACAGCTCCGGGCCCGAGGTGGCGGTGCTCGGCATCGGCGGGGACGCGGGCGACCTGCTCTGGTGGCGGGACGACTTCGCCGATCGCCCCCTCGAAGCCATCCTCGACCGCGTCGACAGCGGCGAGATCCTGCGCGGCATGCCCATCCCGCCGGGCTCGACCGAGCTCTCCGTGTGGGTGAACCCCGCCATCGAACGCGCCACCGTGACCATCTGGGCGCGCGTGCGGGACGCCACCGGCCGGCACGACCTGCTCCCCTTCGGCAAGCTCGACTTCAAGGGCTGGCAGGAGATGCGGGCAGTCGTCCACGACGAGCAATTCCGCCCGCTCCAGGAGCCGCTCGTGCTGGTCGCGCTCATCCTCACGGAGCCCGCGAACCAGTTCAACGCGAGCGACGAGCCCGTCTACATCGACGACCTCTCCTCGGTGGACCCGGACGGAACCCTGAACCTGCTGGAGGGCTTCGAAGGGGTCGTCCGCTGGGAAGCCGTCCCCAGCGCGGAACGGTTCACGGATAGCCTCCAGCTGAGCCGCGAGGAGGTCCGGTCGGGGTCGCAGGCGGCGCGCCTCGGCTTCCGCCGCGGCACCACGGGAGAGCGGCGCGGCCTCTTCCCGGCCGACCGCGGCATCCCCATGCCCATCCTCGCGAGCGAGGCATTCCTCGAACGGAACCGACTGGAGGTCGGCGACGAGGACTTGCTCGAGATCGACAACATCATCGTGCCCGTCGTCGTACGGGGCGTGTACGAACGATTCCCCACCCTTCCCGC
>VXRS01000124.1 GCA_009838385.1 Dehalococcoidia bacterium
GCTTCCGGTAGTAGCCGTGCTCCGGGTGGTAGAGCGCCAGTTCCATGAAGCGCTCGAATGGGATCGCCCCGCCGTCCATCTCCTCGATGATTGCCTTCACGAGCGCGGGGTTGCCCACCGCTCCCAGCCCGGGGTCCAGGTCGAGCGCCATGCGGGGATTGTCCCCCGCTGGCGCGGCACTGTCCCGTTCGTGGCGGGAGCGCTACCCTCCCCGCGATGACTGACACCGCGAAACCGCGCCGGGTACGCCTCGTCGACCTCGAGAATCCCTTCATCGAATCGCTCGAGGGCATGACCGAATTGCTGCTCGTCCGCCACGGCGAGCAGCACATCTGGGCGAACATGCCCATGGGCGAGGTCGTTGATGCGCCCCTGTCCGAGCTTGGACGCGAGCAGGCCCGTGTCGTCGGTGAACGCCTCGCCACTGTCGCCATCGACGCGGTCCACTGCAGCCCCCTCAGCCGCGCCCGCGTGACTGCCGGGGAGATTGCACGCCACCACGGGCTCGAGCCGGTCGTCCACGAGGGTCTGCGCGAGATCGAGCAGTTCCAGAAGGCTCCGCAGCACCTTGGCGTTATCGACCACTACGGCACGGAACGCTTCGTCGAGCTAATGCGTGAGCAAAACCGAACGGGGCTCGACTCCATCTGGCCCGACGCCGAGGACGTGCCCGCCTTCCGCCGCCGCGTCACCGGCGCCATCGCCGAAATCGCCGAGGCCAACCGGGGACGGCGCGTGGTCGTGGCCTGCCATGCCGGCGTGATCAACCACTTCCTCTCCGAGACCTTGTCGTCGGCCGTTGACCAGGTATTCCCCCTGCACCACACCTCGATCACGACTGCGCGCGTCGACGGCGACCGCCGCGTGGTGCTCTCCGTCAACGACTTCGCGCACGTCCACGCCGTGCAGACTTCCCGCAACGACCTGAACGGCTGAGTCGCGCCCGCGGGCGTGCTAGGCTCGCCCCGCGATGGCCTCCTCGGAACCCCGTCAGAAGCTCTGGATCGAGACCGACGGCCAGCTCGTCATGTCCGACTACCGCGTCCGCCTGCTGGAGCTCGTCGGCGAGACCGGTTCCCTCGCCGAGGCCGCCTCAACGCTGGGCCTCAGCTACCGGCGCGCGTGGGGCAAGGTGAAGGAGATCGAGACCAACCTCGGCCGACCGCTGGTCCATTCCGAGGTGGGCGGCGCCGGCGGCGGACGCACCGCCCTCACCCCCGCGGCCGAGGAGCTTGTCGCCGCCTACCGCCGCTTCCAGGAGCGCGTCGAGCAGGACGTCGAAGGCGCCTACGCGGAAGAGCTTCGCGATCTCCTCGCCTCCCCCTGACACCCACCTCCCGTCGCGTTGGTCCTTGAAGGGGCTCGCGGTAGGCTGACCTATGCTCAAAGACGCCTTCGCAGGTGACCTCACAGCCGCTGATGAGGGCCGTACCGTGCGCCTCGCCGGCTGGATCCACCGCCGCCGCGATCACGGCGGCCTCATCTTCATCGACCTTCGCGACTCGCACGGCATCGTCCAGGTCGTCATCGACCCCGAGAACGCCGACGCCCACGAGGCCGCCCACCGCGCCCGCTCCGAGTGGGTGCTCGGTGTCGAGGGCGTCGTCCGGCGTCGTTCCCCCGAGACCGTCAACGCCGACATGCCCACCGGCGAGATCGAGGTCTTCCCCACGCGCGTCGAGGTGCTAAACGAGGCCCTCACTCCTCCCTTCGCCGTCAACGACGAGAGCGAGGTCGACGAGCTCGTGCGCCTCCGCCACCGCTACGTCGACCTGCGCCGCCCCGGCGTCGCCGAGGTCATCCGGCTGCGGCACGAGGTTGTGCTCTTCATGCGCGAGTTCCTCTCCGAGCGCGGCTTCTACGAGATCGAGACTCCGACGCTCATCAAGTCCACACCCGAGGGCGCACGCGACTTCCTCGTGCCTTCGCGTCTCCAGCACGGCCACTTCTTTGCGTTGCCGCAGTCGCCCCAGATTATGAAAGAGCTGCTGATGGTCGGCGGCTTCGAGCGCTACTTCCAGATGGCCCGCTGCTACCGCGACGAAGACACGCGCGCCAACCGCATCGTCGAGCTCACCCAGCTCGACCTCGAGATGGCCTTCGTCGAAGAGGAGGACGTGATCTCCCTCGTGGAGGAGCTGTTCACCGAGGTCGCCCGCCGCTTCGGCGGCGGCAGGCGCCTCGCCCAGACCCCCTTCCCCCGCATCGACTACGCCGACGCCATGGCCCGCTACGGCATCGACCGCCCGGACCTTCGCTTCGGCCTCGAATTCGTCGACGTCAGCGACGCCGTGCGCGAGTCGGAATTTCAAGTCTTCGCCGGGGCGCTCGCCAGTGGCGGCGAGGTGCGCGCCATGCGCGTCCCAGGCCAGGCCGAGATGGCGCGCCGCGGCATCGACTCCCTGGTCGAGGTCGCCCGCGGCGGAGGCGCGAAGGGGCTGGCCAACATCGGCTACCTTGCCGGCGGGGAGCTGCGCTCGCCCATCGCCCGTTTCCTCTCGGAGGAGGAGATCGCGCAACTCCGCACCCTCACCGGGGCCGAAGACGGCGACATGCTCTTCCTCGTCGCCGACCAGCCCGCCGTCGTCGCCGCCTCCATGGCGCTCGTGCGCGAGGAGCTTGCCCACCGCCTCGACCTGATCGACCCGGACGTGCTCTCTTTCGCCTGGGTCACCGGCTTCCCCCTCCTTGAGTGGAGCGCCGAGGAAGAGCGCTGGGACGCTCTCCACAACCCCTTCAGCGGCTTTGAGGAAGAGGATGCGCCCCTGCTCGAGTCCGACCCCGGCGCCGTCCGCGCGAAGCAGTACGACCTCACGCTTAACGGCACCGAGATCGCCGGCGGATCCGTCCGCATCCACCGTCGCGACGAGCAGGAGCAGGTCCTGCGCCTGATGAACTACACCGACGAGGACATGCAGGAGCGGTTCGGGGTCCTCCTTGACGCCCTCGAGTACGGCGCCCCGCCCATGGGCGGCATCGCCGCCGGCGTCGACCGCGTCCTCATGGAGCTCGTCGGGACCCCCAACATCCGCGACGTCATCGCCTTCCCCAAGGCCTCCTCGGGCAGCGATCCCCTCATGGGCTCGCCCCAACCCGTCGGCCAGGACCAGCTCGACGAACTCGGACTGAGCATCGTTGACGAAGGTAAAGACGCGTGAGTGGCGTCACTGTGGAGCGGGCGACTCGGTACGCTATCCTCATTGCAGCGCGGTCGGCAGGCCGCTCCACGATTGAACCAGCCTCATAACGACTAGCCGGGAGAGACCGTATGTCGAATCGCACCCTCGGACTCATGATGGGGGCCGTCGCCCTCTTGATCGTGGCGGTCGCTGTCGTGTTCGTGCTTGTGCTTTCCGGCGGCGATGGCGATGACGGCGGTGACACGCCTGCCCGGCCCGCTACCGATTCCGCAGACCGCGACGATGCCGCCGATGACCGCAGTGATCAGGAAGCCGATGACCGGGACGACGGCGACCGGACAACCGGCGGCATCTGTGGCGAGAACCGCCTCGTCACCTTCGGCGATGACCCCGCCACCGTCTTCGACCCCATCCAGGTCGGCGATGCCAGCACGGCCGAGTACACCGCCGAGATCTTCGGCGGCCTCGTCACCCTCAACCTCGACCTGGAGGTCGTCCCCGACATCGCCGAGCGCTGGGAGATCACCGACGGCGGTCGCGTCTACACCTTCTTCCTGCGCAACGACGTGGTCTTCCACAACGGCCGCCGCGTCACCGCCGAGGACGTCAAGTACAGCCTCGAACGGGCCGCCGACCCCGCCAACTTCTCCCCCACCGTGCTCGACTACCTCGGCGACATCGTCGGTGTGCGGGACAAGTTCAACGGCCGCGCCGACGACATCAGCGGCGTCCAGGTTGTCGACGAGTACACGCTTCGCATCGAGCTCACCGAGCCGATCAGCTATTTCCTCCAGCAGCTCACCTACACCGTCGCCTACGTGGTCGACCGCGAGCAGATCGAGGACGACCCGAACAACTGGACGCGCAGGCCCAACGGCACCGGGCCCTTCCGCGTCAAGACCTTCCGCCCCCTCGAGGAGATCGTCCTCATCCCCAACGACCGTTACCACCTTGGCCCGCCCAGGGTCGACGAGGTTGTGTTCAGCCTCAGCGGCGGCTCACTCTCGACCCGCTTCCAGAACGACGAGATCCACGTCGCCCTTGTGCCCGCCGTCGAGCTTGCCGGGGTCCTCAGCGGCGAGAGCGAGCTGAGCGAGTTCTACCGGCCCGTTCCCCAGCTCTCGTTCTTCTACCTCGGCTTCAACGTGAACGAGCCTCCGTTCGACGACCCGCTGGTGCGGCAGGCATTCGCCCATGCCATCAACCGCGAGGCCATCAACGAGGTCCTCTTCTTCGATGCCGCCCTCGTGGCCGACGGCATCCTTCCCCCCACCCTCCCCGGATACAGCGAGGCCATCTCGACGTATCCCTACGACCCCGAGCGGGCGGCTGAGCTGC
>VXRS01000116.1:0-1431 GCA_009838385.1 Dehalococcoidia bacterium
GTCGAAGCTGGGCGGGCCCATGTCGACGCGGGCGGCGCTGACCGCGCCGTTCTCGCGAAAGAGCTGGAGCCTGAGCACGCCGGCGAGCGTCTCGATGGTGACGGACTCGATGTCGGCGGGGACCATGCCCTCCTCGACGGCGTATTTCGCGAGGCAGCGGATGCCGTTGCCGCACATCTCCGCCTCGGAGCCATCGGCGTTGAACATGCGCATGCGCAGGTCGGCCACGTCGGAGGGGAGGGCGAGGATGAGGCCGTCGCTGCCAACGCCGAAGTGGCGGTCGCTGACCTTCCGGGCAATCGCGGACCAGTCCTGTTCCGCCTCAGGACGGACATAGACGTAGTCGTTGCCGAGTCCGTGCATCTTCGTAACGCGCATGTTGGCGAGTGTACAACCGACAGAGTGGACGGTCGTCAGCTGGACTGGAGGAACTCGGCCAGCGCCTCGCTCGCGCCATCGACGTCGCTGGCCCAGGTGATGCGGTGGTCCTGCGGGCGGAACCACTGGCGCTGGCGGCGGGCGAGGCGCTTGGTCGACCGCTTGGTGAGCTCGATGGCCTTGTCTCGGGTGATCTCGCCGCGAATCACGCGCAGGGCTTCGGCATAGCCGATGGAGGAGAGCGCGGAGGCCTCCGGGGAAACGCCCGCGTCAAGCAGTGCCTGCGTCTCGTCGGCGAGGCCGGAGGCGAACATCGCCTCCGTACGGCGGTTGATGCGCCAGATCAGCTCCTTCTCCTCGCACTGGACGCCGAGGATGCGGAAGTCGAAGGCGGGGACACCTTTCGTCTGCCACGAGGTGATGGGCCTGCCCGTCACCTCGTAGACCTCGAGGGCGCGGATGACGCGCCGGACGTTGCGGGCGTCGATGCGATCGGCGGCCTCGGGGTCGACAGCGCGGAGGCGAGCGTGAAGGGTTTCGGAGCCGTCGCGGTCGGCGACGGCGGCGAGGTCGGCGCGAAGGTCGGGCTGGGGGGCGACGTCGGGGACCTGCCAGGCTTCCAGGAGCGCCCAGACGTACTGACCCGTGCCGCCGACGAGCCAGGCAAGCTCGCCCCTCGACCAGATCGCCTCCAGCGTGGCGAGGGCGTCGCGGCGATAGAGAGCGAGGCTGTAGGCGTCGGCGGGGTCGGCGATGTCGTACAGGTGGTGGGGGAGCAGGGCGCGAGTCTCGGGGGAGGGCTTTGCCGTGCCGATGTCCATGCCGCGGTACACCTGGCGGCTGTCCGCGTTGATGATCTCGCCGCCGAAGCGCTGGGCGAGCGAGAGGGCGAGGGCCGACTTGCCGGCGGCAGTCGGACCGACGACGGCAACGAGCCGCCGCACGGGATCAGCCCGCGGCCGCAACGATGGCGGCGAACTGCTCGGCCTTGAGGGAGGCGCCGCCGACGAGCGCGCCGTCGATGTCGGGCTGGGCGAGGAGGTCGGCGGCGTT
>VXRS01000116.1:1531-4472 GCA_009838385.1 Dehalococcoidia bacterium
GCGGGCGAGCTCGGCGGCCTCGGCCTCGGTCGTGTTCATCTTCCAGTTGCCGGCGATGAAGGGACGGCGCATGGCGTCTCCTAGGCTCCGTACTTCTGCAGGCGGCCGGCGTGGGCCATGGCGAGGGGCATCGCCTCGACGGCGGGGAAGATGCCGAGGCTGCCGCCGAGGCACTCGCGCTCGGTGAAGTGCTGAACGCTTCCACCACGAGCGAAGGGGGAGTTGAGGAGGAAGGGCACGGGGTGCCAGGAGTGGGCGGCCATGAGCGCGGGGGTGGAGTGGTCGCCGCCGACCATGAGGACGTCGGCGCCGAGGTCCATGAGGCCGGGCACGTGGGTATCGAACTCCTCGAGGGCGTGCACCTTGGCGATGAAGTTGCCGTCCTCACCGGCGGCATCGGTCGTCTTGAAGTGGATGAAGAAGTAGTCGAACTCGTCCCAACGTTCGCGGGCGACGGCGAGCTGCTCCTCCATGCCGCCGGGGCAGGCGAGGGCGCGCATCCCGGCGAGCTTGGCGAGGCCGCGGTACATGGGGTAGACGGCCAGTGCGGCGGCGCGGAGCCCCCACACGTCCTCGAGCTGGGGGAGGGAGGGGTACTTCGCGAAGCCGCGGAGGGTGAGGCCGTTGGCGGTCTCCTCGTCCGCGAGGATGTCGCCGGCCTTCGCGACGAACTCGTTGACGAGCGCGGCCGTGCGCTCGCTGGCGGGGTCACTGCCAGCGGCGGGAACGGGAGGGACGCCTTCGCGCTGCGGGTCCGTGGTCATCACGTCCTCACCGAGGCCCGGGGCGCGCAAGACGAGGACGAAGCGGTAATCGCGGACGGGCTCGACGAACACCTCGGCGCCGTCAAGCTCGATGGCGCGGAGGCGCTCAACGATGGGGGCCGACTCTTCGCTGGCAATGCGTCCGGCGCGGCGGTCGCTGATGCTGCCATCGGCGTCGAGCGTGCAGAGGTTGCCGCGGGCGGCAACGTCGTCGGGGCCGAGCTCGAAGTCGATGCCGACGGCCTCAAGGACGCCCCGGCCGATATCGAAGCGGTAGGGGTCGTAGCCGAACAGGGAGAGGTGGCCGGGGCCGCTGCCCGGCGTGATGCCCATGCCAACGGGCATGGTGAGGCCGACGTCCGAGGTTTCGGTGAGGCGATCGAGGTTGGGTGTGTCGGACTGCTCCAGCTCGCTCCGCTCGGTTTCGGGCCGGGCGAGGCCGCCGAGGCCGTCGAGCACGCAGAGCACGACCTTCGATTCGGCAGGCTGTTGCAGTTTCGCGGCGAGGTCGAGGTCCATGCGGTGATCTTACGGGCGCGATGGGGGAGGGTCGAAATTCAGGCGTCGAGGAGGGCGGCGACGCCGGGAAGCTCGCGGCCCTCGAGCATCTCGAGGGAGGCGCCCCCGCCCGTCGAGACGTGCGTGAAGCGCTCGGCGAGGCCGGAGCGGGCGACGACGGCGGCGGTCTCGCCACCGCCGACGACGGTCGTGGCGTCGAGCTCGGCGAGCGAGCGGGCAAGGCTGAAGGACCCGTTCGCAAACTGATCGATCTCGAAGACGCCCAGGGGTCCGTTCCAGACAACGGCCGCGCAGTCGGCGAGGGCGGCCTCGAACGAGGCGAGCGTCGTTGGCCCGACGTCGAGGATCATGCGGTCGGGCGGGAAGGCGTCGATGGGAACGGTGTCGGCTTCGGCGTCGGCGGAGAGCCTGGTGGCGACGACCGCGTCCTCGGGGAGGCTGACGGTCACGCCAGCGGCATCGGCGCGGGCGAGGATGTCGCGGGCGAGGTCGAGCAAGTCGTCCTCGACGAGCGAGGCGCCCACGTCGACGCCCTTCGCCTTGAGGAAGGTGTTGGCCATGCCGCCCCCGACGAGGAGGCGGTCGAGCTTCGGGAGGAGGTGGTCGATGGCGGCGATCTTCGTGCTGACCTTCGCGCCGCCGACGATGGCGGCAAAGGGGCGGGGCGGATCGGCGACGAGCGAGCCGAGGTAGCGCACCTCCTTCTCCAGGAGCAGGCCGGCGACGCCGGGGAGCAGGTTCGCGACCCCGACCGTGGAGGCGTGGGCGCGGTGGGCGGCGCCGAAGGCGTCGTTCACGTAGACGGTGGCGAGTGTGCCAAGGACGGCCGCGAATACGCGGTCGTTGGCCTCTTCCTCGGGATGGAAGCGCAGGTTCTCGAGCAGCGCCACGTCGCCGGCGCCGAGGCCCTGGGCGACCTCCACGGCGGGAGGGCCGATACAGTCTTCGGCGAAAGCGACGGGCTGGCCGAGCAGCTCGGCCAGGCGCTCGCCCACGGGGGCGAGACTAAGGTCGGGGTTGCGCTCACCCTTCGGGCGGCCGAGGTGGGAGCAGACGAGGACGGAGGCGCCGCCCGTGACGAGGTACTGGATGGTGGGCAGGGACTCGCGGATGCGGGTGTCGTCGGCGACAGCGCCGTTTTCGAGGGGAACGTTGAGGTCGGCGCGCAGGAGGACGCGCTCTCCCTGGACGTTGATGTCGCGCACGGTCTGCTTCCCGATGCCGTCAGCGGTCACCCGTTCACCCCCGCGCGCCGCACGACCTCGATCCCGGCGAGGCCCAGGTGGCCGGCGACCTCAGCCGCCGGGAGCGCGCCCTCGCGAAGGATACGGGGCGGGGTGACGCTGCAGTCGATGACGCTGGAGTCGAGGCCGTGGGAGGTGGAGCCGTCGTCGATGGCGGCGGCACAGTGCTCGCCGAGGGAGGCGAGGGCCTCCGCGCAGGTGGTGGGGCTGGGGTCGCCGTGACGGTTGGCGCTGGAGGCGGCGAGGGGCGCGCCGAGCTCAGCAATGACGGCCTGAAGGGTGGGAACAGGAGGCATGCGGACGCCGACGGAGTCACCACCGGCGAGGGCGGGGCTCGACCAGCCTTCGGCAGCGGGCGTGATGATGGTCCAGGGGCCGGGGCCGAGCGCGTCGATGAGGCGGCCGGCGTCGGGG
>VXRS01000126.1 GCA_009838385.1 Dehalococcoidia bacterium
GGCGGGCGAACTTGCCGATGTCGGGCTCGGGGCCCATGGCGGCGTCGACCTCGGCGCCGTAGGTCGCCTCCGCTTCGGCCACCTTGGTGGCGAAGCTGAGGTGATGCGCGAACCCGCTCATCACCCGGGTCATCCGGCACTCCCCGTCCTCGGGGACCTCCGGGCAGGGCGGTGGCTCGACGTCGCTGGTCATGCGCTGCTTGAACACCTCGTCTCGCGCCCCGCAGCGTTCGCAGGCGAACTCGTACAGCGGCATCCCGACCTCCCGTTAGCCTTCGCCGATGCCAGCCTCGGCAAGGTACGCCTCGGCGGCGAGGGCGGCGGTGGCGCCGTCGCCGCAGGCGCTGACCAGCTGCCGCGCGGCCTCGACGCGCAGGTCGCCGGCGACGAACAGGCCCGGGACAGTCGTGCGCATGCGCAGGTCGACGCGAGCGTGACCGCCCTCATCGAGTTCGACGAGGCCCTTGAGCAGGTGGCTGTTCGGCGTCTGGCCGATGAAGATGAAGACGGCGCTCACGGGCAGCGTGCGGACCTCGCCTGTCTGCACGTTGCGGAGCTCCGCCCCTTCGACGCCGTCCGTGCCGACGATCCGCTCGACGACCGTGTTGCGGATGATCTCGATCTTCGGATTGGCGAACACCCGCTCCTGCAGGAGCGCGCTCGCCCGGAACGTGTCGCGGCGGTGGACCAGCCAGACCTTGCTGACGTGGCGGCTCGTGAAGAGCGCCTCGTCGAAGGCGGCGTCCCCGCCGCCGACGACCACCGCTTCCTGGTTCTGGAAGAAGGCGGCATCGCAGGTGGCGCAATAGCTCACGCCGCGGCCGATGAGCTCATCCTCGCCGGGGACGCCGAGCTTGTTGTAGTCGGCGCCAGCAGTCGCGACGACGGCGTGCGCCTCGTACGAGCCTTCACTCGTCTCGATGCGGAAGGGAGCGTCGGGCCGGGGAGCAATTGACTGCACGTCCTCGTAGCGCAGCTCGGCGCCAAAGCGTTCCACCTGCTGCACGAGGTTCATGGCGAAGTCCGTGCCGTTGATCCCCTGGGGGAAGCCGGGGTAGTTCTCGACCAGCTCGGTTGTGGCGATCTGGCCGCCCGACATGAGACGCTCGAAGACAACGGTGCGTCTGCGGGCGCGCGCGCCGTAGAGCGCGGCGGTGAGGCCGGCGCCACCGGCGCCGATGACGGCGATGTCGTAGGTCTCGGGCCTCTCCGCGGTCATGCCGGGGCCACCATGCGCCTGCGCTGCGCTCTCGTTAGGCGATCGCCTCCTCAAGGCGCTTCTTGAGGTCGCTCTTGGGGCGGAAACCGACGATGGTGCCCTTCAGCTCGCCGCCGTTGAAGATCAGGAGCGAGGGGATGCTGCGGATGCCGTACTGGGAGGGGATGGCGGGGTTCTCATCGGTGTTCATCTTGTAGAAGCTGACGCGCCCGGCGTACTCCTCGCCAAGCTCCTCGACGATCGGGGCCACCATGCGGCAAGGGCCGCACCACGGCGCCCAGAAGTCCACCAGCACCGGCAGATCGCTCTTCATCACGTCTGCGTCGAACGTCGCGTCCGTCACCTCGGGGGTTGCTGCCATCTCGGTTCTGCTCCTTTGCCGGCATGCCGGCTCATTACTTCCAAAGGCTCTTGCTCTGGTCCTCCGAAGCCCGCCATGCCTTCTTGCCGCCGGCGTTCGGAGAACACCTTCAAGCGTACCACCCGAGGCGCTCGCGGGCGCGAACCGCGGCTTTCCCAAATTGCCGCGCTCGGGGGCGCTTGCTACCATCCCGCGGAGGTCGCCCCCCATGAGTGGCTCGCTCGCGCTTGTTCTCAACCAGAACTACGAGCCGCTGAACGTGTGCAACGTGCGCCGCGCCCTCGTCCTCGTGCTGCGGGGCAAGGCCGAGGTGATCGAGACGGCGAAGGGGGTCATCCACAGCGCGAACCGCCACTTCGCCCTGCCCTCGGTCATCCGCATGGTGTACTACGTTCGCCGGCCGCGTCCGAAGCTGCGGCTCTCCCGGCGCGAGGTGTTCGCCCGAGACGGCTGGGCCTGCGCCTACTGCGGCCGCGCCAGCAAGGACCTCACGCTCGACCATGTGGTGCCCCGCTACCGCGGGGGGACGCACAGCTGGGACAACCTCGTGAGCGCGTGCAAGCCGTGCAATCACCGGAAGGCGGGTCGCACGCCGGGCGAGGCGCGCATGCGCCTGCGCACCCGGCCCTCGGAGCCTCGCGTGCCGATCTACCACGGCTACCTCCAGTACCTCCGCCGCTACCAGGACTGGGGCAAGTTCATTCCGGGCGCGGAGAAGGCGAAGGCCGCCGTCTAGATGGCCGAACTCTCTCCCGAAGAGATCCTCAAGGAAGCGCTGCGCGTGGCCGATTCCCAGTTCGGAGGCACGCTCGCCACCATCCACGAGGACGACGGCACGCCCTACCCGGCTTTCGTCCTCTTCCATCTCACGGACGAGGGCGAGGTCATCTACGGCAGCGTCATCGAGTCTCAGCACACGCGCGACACCGAGGCCATCCCCGAGGTCGCGTTCCTCATCGACAACCGCGACGTGCTCGGCTACGACTGGCCCGCTTTCGACCGTGTGACCATCGAGGGGGCAGCCGAGCGTATCGACCCCGACGACCCCCGCTACGAGGGTTACTTCGACGCGCTCGTCGCGAAGAACTGGCTCTCCAACTACTTCACCAAGATCGGGAACCTGTACGTGATCGCCCCGAGACGCATCACCGTCGTCCTCGGCATCGGCCCCGAGCGTTACACGGTCGACTTCGACTAGCGGGCGGGAATTCCGAGGATGGCCGCCGCCTCGTCCGGCGTGGCGGGTCGCTTGCCGGCCTGCTCGATGACGTCGAGGAGGGCCTGCAGCAGCTCCAGGTTGGAGGGCTCGCCCGGACCGGCGTAGTCCTCGAGGCCGATGCGGACGTGGCCGCCCCGCGAGATCGCGAGGGCGGCCATGCCGCAGGCGGTCACGTCGCCACTGCGCACAGCAACGGACCAGGGCAGGCCCGTGCCGGAGAGCATGTCGAGGTAGGCCTCAAGACCGGCGGGCGTCGGCGGGAGCCCTGAAAGCGTGCGTTCACTGCCGAAGTAGAACTTGACCAGCGAACCTGGCGGGAGCGTCCCAGCCTCGTGCTCGGCCAGGGCAACGCGCAGGAAGCCCGGCTCGAAGATGGAGATGGACGGCCCGAGATTGTGCCGGTGGCAGGTGTCGAACATATTGCGGGCGTCGCGGAAGGTGTTGAAGTAGGTCGCCTCGATGTCGGCGGCGCGGCCGTCGGGGCCGCGGCCGCCGACGTTCACGGAACCGGGGTCCACGAGCCCGATACGGAGCACGCCGGCCTCGGCGAGGGCGGGGATATGGGCGTAGCGACGCTCGAAGGTCGTGTGGGGACCGCCACTCGGCATGGTGGGGTAGAGGAGGGCGTCGGGGCGTTCGGCGAGGATGACGTTCCAGGCTTCAAGGTAAGGGGCGGGGTCGTGCTCGGGCGCGTCGCCGACGACTGGCTCGTCGTTGTGGTTGTGGACGATGGCAGCGCCCGCTTCGAGGCAGCGGAGCCCGTCCTCGGCAATCTCGGCAGGCGTGCGCGGGACGGAGGCGTTGCGCGACTTCGGCGTCGCGCCGTTGATGGCGGCTTCGATGATGACGGCGTCGGACAGGCCGGTAGTGGTCATGCGTCGCCCCCCAGCCAGCGGGCTTGCCAGCCTGTGTCCGGCTGCTCCTCGGCGAACGGCCACCTCTCCCCGAAGCGCTCGCGGTAGACGACGGCCTTCACGGGCTTGCGGTTTACCGGCCCGAACCGATCCGTCGGGTAGCCGATGGGAAGCAGGCAGTAGAGCTGGTTGTTCTCAGGGATATCGAGCAACTCAAGCAGTTCGTCCCCGCCGCGCATGGGCAGGTTGAACACCGAGCACCCGAGCCCCAGCGCCCGCGCCGAGAGCATCAGGTTCTGCACCGCCGGAAACGTGCTCCCGCCGGGCGTCGAGTGGCGCCCCTTCAGGCCGAGCACGGCGATGATGGCGGGCGCCTCGTGCAGGTTCTCGACGAGGTGCTGGACACTGCGAAGGGTGAGCCGCTGGGTGCGCGGGAGGTCGTCGATCTTCTCCGGGTGGGCGGAGAACTCGGGCTGATAGCGGCTCCAGCCGATCTCGGCCCAGCCCTGCATCTTCGCCTTCACCTCTGGGTCGGTGATGACGATGAAGCGCCAGTCCTGGGCGTTCTGGCCGGAGGGGGCGCGAATGGCCGCGTCGAAGAGCTGGAACAGCACCTCGTCGGGGATGGGGTCGGGGCGGAAGCGCCGAAGCGCCCGCATGGAGTAGATCGATTCGAAGAGACCGGGGTCGCCGTCAGCCGCCATGAGCGCCTCCCGCGCGGGATTCTACCGGGCCTTCCCCTGCGCTCCCGCCGCCCCGGCGGCCGTGCGCGTCCCGTACCATGCGGCGGGCAGGGGGAGG
>VXRS01000162.1 GCA_009838385.1 Dehalococcoidia bacterium
ATGTTCCGCCGTCCACCTAGAACTACCTCTCTCACTTCGTCGGCTGCGTCATATCTGTATACGAGTCAGCCTACAAGCTCCAGGCGCGCGACATCGGGGGCGTCATCGGGGGGCTGGCGGGAGTCATCGACGCGCTGCAGCAGTCGGGAGTGGGGTCGGAGAACTTCGAGCCGCAGGTGACGTTCTTCGCCTGGGCGGCACTGATCCTGGGCGGGTTGGCGACCACGGTAGGACCGGTGGTGGGAGCGGTACTGTTCTGGTTCCTGCGGGAGGGGGTTGAGTCGTTCATCCGCGAGTTATCGGAGCAGGGCTGGCTCCCGAACGCCCTCGCGGACTTCCTTGACGGCGCAGAGGGAGCGATCAGCATCGTACTGATGGGCATCGGGCTGGTCGCGCTGATGGCGCTCCGGCCGCAGGGCATCTTCGGGAGACGCAGGAGCCTGCACCTGGGGACATGAGCGACGCGACGACCATCCGGCCAGAGCTGACGCAGGCGGCGCTCGAAGCGGCCCCTCCCGGGAGGCTGAAGGACGACCCGATCCTGATCACGTTCGGGATGTTGAAGACGTTCGGGGGCATCCGCGCGGTCGACATCGACCACCTGGAGATCGAGCGGGGGACGATCACGGCGATCATCGGACCGAACGGGGCGGGGAAGACGACACTCTTCAACCTCCTGACGGGGTTCGACCGGCCGGACAGGGGTTCGTGGCGGCTGGACGGGCGGCTGCTCGGTGGATTGCCGCCGCACCGCATCGCGCGCCTGGGGATGGTGCGCACGTTCCAGCTGACCAAGTCGCTCTCGCGTCTGACGGTGCTGGAGAACATGGCGGTGGCAGCGCAGACGCAGCGCGGAGAGCGGCTCGAGCGGGCGCTCCTCCGCTGGCTCTGGCAGCCGGAGGAGGCGCGCGTACGGGAGCGGGCGCAGGCGCTGCTGGAGCGCTTCGGGCTCGCGCACATGGCGGGCGACCAGGCAGGGACGCTCTCGGGCGGGCAGCGAAAGCTGCTGGAGATGGCGCGGGCGCTGATGGCGGACCCCACGCTGGTGATGCTCGACGAGCCGACGGCGGGCGTGAACCCGGCGCTGACGGAGTCGCTCCTGGAGCACATCCGCGATCTGAACGCCGAGGGCGTCACGATTGTGTTCGTCGAGCACAACATGGACGTGGTGATGGACATCAGCGACTGGGTGGTGGTGATGGCCGCGGGGCGAATCCTGACCGAGGGGCCGCCACAGGAGGTCGTCACGAACGAAGAGGTGATCGATGCCTACCTGGGGCGGCCACGGGACGCGGCGGACGGGGAGGAGGAAGGGGATGCCTGAGGCGAGGCCGCTGCTGGAGGCGCGGTCGCTGGTTGCGGGCTACCTGCCGGGCGTGCCCATTCTGAACAACTGCAGCCTGAGCCTGTTCGAGGGCGAGATCTCGGGCATCGTGGGGCCGAACGGGGCGGGAAAGTCGACGCTGCTGAAAGCGGCGTTCGGGCTGGTGGAGGTGTGGGAGGGGGATGTGCTGCTGCGGGGCCGTTCGATCCTGGGATTGAAGCCGCACTCGCTCGTAACTGAAGGCATCGGATACGTCCCGCAGACGGACAACGTGTTCCCCCGGCTGAGCGTGCGCGAAAACCTCGAGATGGGCCTGTTCCTGGAGCCGAGAGCCTGGGAGGAGCGGTTCGAGACGGTGGCGGCGCTGTTCCCGCTGCTGGCGGAGCGGTCGGGCCAGCGGGCGGGAGCGTTGTCCGGGGGCGAGCGGCAGATGCTGGCGATGGGCCGCGCCCTGATGATGAACCCCTCGGTGCTGCTGCTTGACGAGCCCTCGGCGGGCCTCTCGCCCCGGTACCAGGAGCAGGTGTTCGAGCAGGTGCTGGAGGTGAACCGGGCGGGGGTCTCGGTGCTGATGGTGGAGCAGAACGCCCGCCGCTGCCTGCAGGTTGCGCACCGCGGGTACGTGCTCGATCAGGGGCGCAACGCCTACACGGGGCCGGGTGAGGAGCTGCTGAACGACGAGCGCGTCGTCGAGCTGTACCTCGGTTCGCTCAGCGCCAGAGCACGCGACTGAGACGCGCCAAGGGGGCGCCTTGCGGCGCCCCCTTCGAATTTCGAGTCGCGGTGTTCCCCTATTCGGAGAAGTCGAACACCTGCGTGGACTGCTCGACGAGTTCTCCGCCTTCGAAGCGGCTGACGGTGTACGTGGCGACCGTGGGGTCACCACCGGAATCGAGCTTCAGGCGGCCGACCTTGCCGACGTAGGCGATGTCCTCGCCATCGTCGATGCCCTCGGCGCAATCGGCGTAGCTGGTGCACTCCCGACCGCCGCCGGTGACTTTGGCGACGGCAGCGATGATGTCGTCGCCATCGGTGCTGCCCGCCTCCTTGGCGGCCAGAGCGAGGATGACGGTGCAGTCATATGACTGGGCGCCAAAGGCGAGGTTGCCTTCCTGCTCGAGGGCGTTCTCCAGCCGGATGTTGAAGCTGTCGTAGGCATCGCTGCCCGGTGCGCTGGCCACGAAGAGGGTCATGCCATTGAGCACGTCGGGGTCGCTCTCGTTGACGGAGGTGTTCAGATCGGGGCGGTAGATGCCATCCGAGCCGTACATGGTCGAGGGATCGAATCCCGCTTCCAGGAGGCCGCGAATGAGATTGACGCCCTCGTCGAAGACGATGAGGACGATGGCATCGGGCCCATAGTCGGAAACGCCGGCAACCTCTGCATCGAAGGTGGCGGCCTGCGGGTCGTAGGTGATGGTGTCGGACTCGGCGCCGAGCTCATCGAGCCGGTCGGCCAGGAGGGCAGCCAGCGCCTGCCCGTAGTCATCGGCGCGGGCAACGATGGAGACGCGGGTGCCGCCCCGAGAAACGACGGTGTCGGCTATTACGGGAGCGGCGGCTGCGTCGGACGGGGCGGTGCGGAAGTAGTAGCCCGCGTTTCCCTGACCAGTGAAGTTGGGCGACGTGTTCGACGGCGAGCACTGCGGGATCTTCTCGTCGTAGAGCGTCTGGATAATGGCCTGGGAGATGCCGGATGCGGCCGCGCCGACGATGACGTGGGCGCCTTCGCCAAGCAGGCGGTTGACCGACTCGTTGGCCTTATCGGGGTCGGTGCCGCTATCGGCGTAGATGACCTCGATGGCCCCGCCGCCCTCCTTGATGTCTGCCTCAGCCAGCTCGACGGACACGATCATGGGCCCGCCGTAGGCGGCCAGGGCGCCCGTCTCGGGCAGGACTACACCGATCTTGAGCGTCTCCTCCTCGTCGTCGCCACAGGCAGCCACCGCGAAAACGGCGAACAGGGCGATCAGCGGGACGAGTGCAAGATAGGTAAGCCTTCTATGGGAAAACATCGGAAACGCTCCTTCAGTCCGTGACAGGGATGATACCCGCTAGAGGGCTTATTGGTGCCCAAGCTATGTCACGTTCCGGGTAGTTGCAGGAGGTGCTGCCTCGCCGCCGTGAACGCGGTCACGGACACACCGGCGTTCCGCAGATACGCCTCTGCGCCGTTGTGCTCCTCGCGCAGGTAGGCGAGGAAACGGCGCATGGCGTCGGCCGATGTTTCGAGGAGTCTCGCCCAGCTCTCCCGGGTCATGCCGACCGCCTCCATCTGGCGCTGAAAACAGTCGACGTGAGGCTGGAGCAGGTCGCCGGTGAGGGCGTAGTCGAGGGCGATCGTTTCATCGTCGACGCCGAGGGAGGAGAAGAGGAGGGCGGCGCCGACTCCAGTGCGGTCGCGGCCCCCGGAGCAGTGAAAGACCAGGGGTGCGCTGGCGCTGTCCGCCATCAGCTCGAAGAGGTTCCGGAAGGCAGCGGCGTTCCGATCCGTCATGCGCACGTACGACTCGCACCAGTCGACCTCGTTCGCGACGTATTCCTTCACGCGCTCCCGACGCTCCTCCGGGGTCGTGACGGTTTCGCCACCGATGGGGGCATTGCGCCAGGTGATGCCGTAGTCGGCGAAGGGTGAGACGCCGTCGGCCTCGAGCTCCTGAGCGTTGCGGAGATCGACGACGGTGCGAACGCCGAGGCTGTCTCGGAGGGTGGACAGACCGGCGGGGGTGATGGTGTGCATCATCCCCGAGCGGTAGATGCGGCCGGCGCGGACGACGCTGCCATCGGTCGTGCGGTATCCACCCAGATCGCGGAGATTGACGGCGCCCTCGACGGTGGCGTCGAGAACGCGCGGATTGATGGTCTGGGTGTTCGTCACGGACGGCTCCTTGCAGTCGTGAAGGGTGACAGGGGACGGCTAACGGTCTACGAGCCGCGCACCGCCTCAGAGGGAGGCAAGCCGTTTCCGGAGCGCGGGAAGCACCTCGGTCGCGAAACGCGTGACGGTCTCCACTGTCTCGTTGGGCGGGAGACCACCCTGATCCATCTGGACCATGAACAGCTCAACGCCGCCGGTCGCGCCGATGCGGCGCTCGATGTCGTCGAGCACGTCGTCGACGCTGCCGCA
>VXRS01000040.1 GCA_009838385.1 Dehalococcoidia bacterium
GGCATGGAACCGCACCTGCACGGGACCCGGGAGCGCGTGTTCGATTATGTCGTCGAGCACCACGGCGCGCGCGTGGAGGAAGTGGCGGATGCACTGGGCGTGAAGCCCGCGGCGATCCGGCGCCACCTCGACCATCTGCGCGCGGACGAGCTCATCGAGTCGCGCCCGGTGAAGCAGGCGACGGGCCGGCCCTACCTGAGCTGGTACCCCACGGCCAAGGGGGCGGGGGAGGCCCCGCCCGCGTACGCAGACCTGTTCGCGCGCGTCCTGGGGTGGCTCGGCAAGGAGCACATCGATGAGGCGGTAGCGACGGGCGTCGCGGCCTCGCTCGCCGAGCGGCACCGGGACGAAGTAGCCGGGTCCGAAGACGGCGAGGACCTCATCGAGCACGTGACCGAGAGCCTTCGTCGCGAGGGCATCCTGGAGACGTGGCGGGCCGAAGACGACGGCTTCCACCTCGTCAACTCGTGCTGCCCGTATCCACAGGCGGCGGAACTTTCGCGGCTGCCCTGCGAGGCCGACCGTCAGGCGATCAGCCTGCTGATCGGCAAGGACGTGGAACAAATCGAGCGCATCGTGGACGGCTCGCTCTGCTGCGAGTACCGCGTGCAGCTGAACACCGAACCTGAACACGAAGGCGCCGCCGTGAGCGACGCCACCGAAGGAAACGCATGACCGAAGCACCGCTTCTCGAAATCGACGCGCTGCGCGCCAACGTGGCGGGCAACGAGATCCTCACCGGGCTCAACCTGACGATCCGCCCGGGCGAGGTGCACGCCATCATGGGGCCGAACGGCTCCGGCAAGAGCACGCTCGCGAACACGCTCATGGGCAACCCCCGCTACGAGGTGACAGGCGGCGAGGTTCGCTTCCTCGGCGATGCGCTCGACGGGATGGCCCCGGACGAGCGCGCGCGACGAGGGCTCTTCCTCGCCTTCCAGTACCCCGTGGCGGTCCCGGGCGTGACGGTCGTGAACTTCCTGCGGCAGGCGGTCAACGCCGTCCGCGGGGAGGAGGTTCCGGTGCGGGAGTTCCGCCAGGAGCTGTTCCAGAAGATGGAGTTGCTGAAGGTGGATCGCGACTTCGCCCGACGCTACCTGAACGACGGGTTCAGCGGCGGCGAGAAGAAGCGCGCCGAGATGCTGCAGCTGGCGATGCTGCAGCCGCGCATGGCGGTGCTGGACGAGACGGACTCGGGGCTCGACATCGACGCCCTGCGGACGGTCGCGGACGGCGTGAATGCGCTGATGCACGAGAACATGGGCCTGCTGCTGATCACGCACTACCAGCGGCTGCTCAACTACATCAAGCCACAGTTCGTACACGTGCTGATCGACGGGCGCATCGTGCGCTCGGGCGGTCCCGAGCTCGCCGAAGAGCTCGAGGAGAGCGGGTACGACACCATCGAAGCGGCCGCCTCGACGGCCTGAAGGAGACGAGCCATGACCTCCACACCGGAACAACTGGTCCGCGAGGACGGCTACAAGTGGGGCTTCTACGACGAGGAAGAGGCGCTCTTCAAGGCGAACAAGGGGCTCACGCCCGAGATCGTCAGCACCATCTCGGAGATGAAGGACGAACCGCAGTGGATGCGGGACTTCCGTCTGAACGCCCTTGAGCGCTTCAACGAGATGGAGAACCCGCCCTGGGGCACGGACCTCCTCGAGACGATCGATTTCGACAACATCCACTACTTCGTGCGGGCCACGGATCGGGATGAGCGCTCGTGGGACGACGTGCCCGACTACATCCGGGATACGTTCGACAAGCTCGGGATTCCGGAGGCGGAGAAGAAGTACCTGGCGGGCGTGGGCGCGCAGTACGACTCCGAGGTCGTGTACCACAACATCCGCGAGGACCTGGAGAAGCTGGGGGTCGTGTTCCTGGGCATGGACCAGGGGCTGGCCGAGTACGAGGACATCGTGAAGGAGCACTTCGGCACGGTGATCCCGCCGGGGGACAACAAGTACGCCGCGCTCAACAGCGCCGTCTGGTCGGGCGGTTCCTTCATCTACGTGCCCAAGGGCGTGAAGGTGGACATTCCGCTGCAGGCCTACTTCCGCATCAACACGGAGAACATGGGGCAGTTCGAGCGGACGCTGATCATCGCGGACGAGGGCAGCCAGGTTCACTACGTCGAGGGCTGCACCGCCCCGACCTACAGCAGCGACTCGCTGCACAGCGCGGTCGTCGAGATCATCGTGAAGAAGGGCGCGCGCGTCCGCTACACGACGATCCAGAACTGGTCGAACAACGTCTTCAACCTCGTCACGAAGCGGGCGGCGGCCTACGAGGACGCGGTGATGGAGTGGGTCGACGGGAACCTCGGCTCGAAGCTCACGATGAAATTCCCGAGCGTGTTCCTGATGGAGCCGGGGGCGCACGGCGAGATCCTGTCGCTGGCGTTCGCGGGCGAGGGACAGCACCAGGACGCCGGCGGCAAGGTGGTCCACATGGCCCCCGACACGACCTCGACGATCGTGTCGAAGTCGCTGAGCAAGGACGGCGGCCGCACCAGCTACCGCGGTCTGCTGAAGGTCTACGAGGGGTGCGACAACGTGCGTTCGAGCGTGCGCTGCGACGCCCTGCTGCTCGACGAGGAGTCGCGTTCGGACACCTACCCGACGATGGAGGTGGACGCGCCCGACGTGTCGATCGAGCACGAGGCGTACGTCTCCAAGCTGAGCGAGGAGCAGCTCTTCTACCTGCAGAGCCGCGGCCTGAGCGAGGACGACGCCGCCAAGATGATCGTCAACGGCTTCGTCGAGCCGATCGTGAAGGAGCTGCCGATGGAGTACGCCGTCGAGCTCAACCGCCTGATCGAGCTGCAGATGGAAGGCGCCATCGGCTAGGCCGAGGATGCGACTAGCGCCGCGCAAGGCGGAGCCGGAGCGGCGATCGCCTGCGCACCGCGCGTCAAGAGGAGTGCGAACCGGATGACATCAGCCCCGAGCACCGCCGCCTCGTTCCTTACGACCGAGGCGAGCCGCGCCCTCGGCGAGGCGCTCGGCGACGGCGCGGCCGTCGCGAGGCTGCGCGCGAGCGGAGCAGGGGCGCTCGACACGCTCGCCATGCCATCGCCGGCGCTGGACCGGCCATGGAAGTACGTCGACCCGGCTGCGCTCGACCTCGACGGCTTTGCGCCGCCGAGCGCAGACTCCGCCGCCTGGGACGAAGCCCTCCCCGCGGGGGCGCTGCTCCTGCGCGACGGCGCCACCGCCGGGCGCGGGCCCGCGGTCGATGGGCTCACGCTTGCGGACTTCGCCGAGGTTCCGGAGGGGGCGCTCGACCGGCTGGGCGAGGCCGTTGCGTTCGACGGCGACCAGCTGACGGCGCTGCACTACGCCTTCCTGCGGGGTGGCGTGCTCATCCAGACAAAGGCGAACGCGGAGATCGCGGAGCCGGTGCGGCTCACGCGGGAGTACTCCGAAGCGGAGACGCTGGCGACTCCGCACACGCTGATCGTGGCAGGCGTGAACAGCCGCCTGACGGTTATCGAGGAGTACCGGTCGGGGGACGAGCCGCTAGCGGTTCTGCCCGCGCTCGAGCTGCTCGTCGGGCCGGGCGCGGTCGTGAACTACACGTCGCTGCACCGCTGGGGCGCACGGACACGCGTCTTCGCCGAGCAACGGGCGGTCACGGAGCGGGACGCGGACGTGCGCAGCCTCAGCCTCGTGACGGGCGGACGGCTCGTAAAGAGCCACATCACGTCATCGCTGGAGGGGCGCGGGTCGAGCAGCGAGATGTACGGCATCGCGGTAGGCGCTGGACAGGAGCACGTCGACTTCTACACGCTCCAGGACCACGTGGCGGAAGACACGCGCAGCGACCTGCTGTTCAAGTCGGCGCTGGGCGAGCAGTCGCGGGCGGTGTACTACGGGCTCACGAAGGTGGGGCTGGGGGCGCGCCGGGCCGACGCGAACCAGGAGAACCGCAACCTGCTGCTAAGCCGCGCGGCCAAGGCGGACAGCGACCCCGTGCTCGAAATCCTCACGAACGACGTGACGCGCGTCAGCCACGGCGCGACGGCGGGGCCGGTGGACGAGGAGGAGCTGTTCTACATCCAGTCGCGGGGGCTGACACGCGAGGGGGCGGTGGGGCTGCTGGTACGGGGCTTCCTGGGCGAGCCTCTCGACCGCAGCGCGCTCCGTGAGAGCGTGCGCGAGGAACTGAGCGAGCTGGTCGAGGCCAAGCTGACAGCGCTCGGAGCGGGCACATGAGTATCGATACCGCTCGGCTGCGGGAGGACTTCCCCATCCTGGGCCGCGAGGTGAACGGCCGTCCGCTCGTCTACCTCGACAACGCCGCGACGACGCAGAAGCCGCGCGCGGTGATCGATGCGCTGACGCACTACTACGAGACGCAGAACGCGAACATCCACCGCGGCATCCACACGCTCGCGGTCGAGGCGACGGACG
>VXRS01000309.1 GCA_009838385.1 Dehalococcoidia bacterium
GGCGTCGTCGCCGAGGTGCTCGTCTCCCCCGAGGAGACCGTCGAGGAGGGCCAGACCCTCGTCCGGGTCGAGTCCTAGCCCTCTTCCTCGCGTCCGCGTTCCTCCAGGAACCGTCCCCACAGCTCGTCGCGTTTGCGCGAACCCCGCAGGTACCCGACTTGCCCGCAGATCAGCGGCCCGAAGAGTTGCGCCAGCAGATACCCCCCGCCGATGAGCGCCAGGAACGCGATCCCCAGCGCGATGCTCCGGTTCCCCACCAGGTCCGTCCCGTAGACCACCAGCGCCACGAACACGCCCGCCGCGATCAGCAGCCCCAGCATCGCGCCTCCGTACACCCAGCGCTCTTCCGTCCGCTTCTTCTCGCGGTAGATGATCAGCGCGTCCCGCGGCACCCTGTCCACCGTGGGGGGGTCCGACGTCTCTGCCCCGCAGTAGGGGCAGCGCTCGACGTCGCGCGCCAGCCGCGCGTAGCAGAACCCGCAGAAGCGTCCCGAATTCGGGATCTGGCGGTCCAGAATCTCGTCCATCCGGTCCTGCAACCGCTGGACGTACGGGTATGGCGAGACGTACCCGGCGACCTCCTGCGTTTCCGCCACCGTCTCCTCCTAGTGATCAGTCCGGGTGAATCCGTATGGTCCCGGCCTCGCCGTCGACCGTGACCGTGGCTCCGTCGGGGATGCGCTGTGTGCCCGATGCCGTACCGGTCACGCAGGGAATGCCGTACTCGCGCGCCTCGATGGCGGCGTGCGAGAGCACCCCGCCCTGGTTCGTCACGATCGCCGCCGCCGTCGTGAACACCGGCATCCACGACGGAGCCGTGAACGGGCAGACCAGGATGTCCCCCGGCTCCAGCGTTTCCGCCTCCTCCAGGCTGAACACGACCCGCGCCCGCCCCGTCACGACCCCGCGGCTGGCGCCCTTGCCGTTCAGCAGCATCGGGTCGTCGCTGGGCTTCGGTGGCCCCCCGAACATGAGCGCGATCGGATTCGGTGGCCCGTCCGCGGGCGGCGGTGGTGGCGGCGGACCGAGCAAGAGCGGAGGCGCGAGCCCCGCCCACGAGGCAAGCTCGGCCTTCCGCTCCTCGATCGTCTCCAGCATCCCCCCGGAGGGGTTCGCGGCGAGTGGGGTCAGCTCCGCCAGCCGCAGGTGGAACACATCCTCGGGAGCCGCCAGCGCCCCGGCCGCGGCGAGTTTGCTTCCCAGCGCCAGGCACGCAGGCCGGAGCGCCCCCACGCAGTTCTGCTGCCAGTGCGCGCGCCCCTCGATCACGAATACGTAGTCGACGGCCCCCTCGACCAGCGCCCCGAACCGTTCCCGGTCGCCGTCGTCCGATAGGGCCGCTTCGCAGCGCGCGATCGTGTCCGCGCGTTCCGCCGCCGAGCGCGTGTGCGCCGCCACCGGAGCCCGCGAAGGGTCGGCCACATAGCCCGCGAGCAGGCGCAGCGCCGCCCCCGGCTCTTCCCGCCACGTTGGCGTGTGCAGCTCCCACCAGGTCTGCGAGCCGTGCCCGTAGTCCTCGAGGTACGCCTCAAACGCCTCCCCGAACGCCTCGCCCCCCTCCGCCGCCCGCGCCTCTGCGAGATCGCCTGCGCTGACCGCCTCCAGCAGCGCCGGCGATGCCTGCGCCAGCGGGGCCATGGCCTCCAGCTTCAGGCCCCGTGCCGCCGACTCGTTGTCGACCCCCTGTACGAGCGCCGCTACCAGGCGGTCGCGGTCGCCCATCGACTGGAGCTTCTCGCCGCAGAACACCATCAGCGCACTCGCCGGGGCGGCGATGATCATGAGCGGCTGCATCGTGTACGCGAACCCCCGCGCCGCCTCAGCCACGTAGCCCGGAAGCGCCTGCGCCAGCTCCTCGATCGGCCAGGGCCCGTAGTCCTCCGACCACAGCCCCTCGCAGATCTCGCGGACGCGTGGCAACGCGTGCTGCTCCCATGCCTCCCGACCGTCGTTCGACGGCGGTGGGTCGAGCGCGGCCGCTGGCTCCCCCGTCCCCCCTCCGAGGAACGTGTACCCTTTGATGTGAACCGCCCGCCCGCCGAAGGCCAGCATGAACGCCTCGAACATCTCCTGGGCGAGGGGCGGCAGCGGCCGCAGCACGTGCGGGATGAGGCGCAGTGAGGTCTCTTCCAGGCCGGGTGGGGGCGCAAAGGCTTCGTTGGCTGTCATGGGAGCTCCGTGAGGTGGGCGTCGCGGCATTCTACGGGCGCGCCTCCCGAAGGGCCTCGACCCCCGCTCCTACCGGAGGCCCAGCGCCTGTGCGCGCTGGTGCTCGACCTTCGTACAGCGATCCTGCGTCGCGACCAGCCCCGCCGCCAGCGCTCGCTCGATCGCCGCCTCGTTCCTGATGCCGAGTTGCAGCCAGACGGCCCCCGCCCCGATCGCGATTGCGTCGTCCACGAAGGGCCCGGTGCGATCGGGTCGCACGAACACGTCGACGAGATCCACGTGCTCGGGGATGTCGCGAAGGCTGGCGTATGCCTGTTCTCCCAGCACCTCGTCCGCGGGCTGCTGCACCGGCACGGGGATGATCCGGTACCCCTGCGACTGTAGGTAGGCCGCCACCTCGTACGCAGGGCGGAACGTGCGCGTATCGAGCCCCACCACGGCGATCGTCTTCGCTCCAAGCAGGGCGTCGAGGGCTGGGTCGTTACTCATCAGGCGTTCCCCGGACCGCTTCCTCTTCGCTTAACTCGACCAGCTCCCAGCCCTCCGGCAGCTTCACCTCCGCCCCCGTCAGGTTCGCCACGGCGGTGGCCACCGCGAGCGTGCGGTCCATGCCGTCCGTCTGGTCCCCCGCGGGAACGGGCACCTGCGTCAGCGTCAGCCGCTTTCCCGATTGCTTCACCAGCACCAGCGCGAACTGGCGCAGCGCGTCCGTCTCCTCGCGCCAGCGATCGGGTGCGTCCCCCTCGATCGTGATGGCCAGGTGGTCGATCTTCGCGAACGGCACCAGCTCGCGTGTCCCCACGCCCATCCCCAGGTACCCCTGCTGCCACGTCGCCGAGCCTTTGCGCCCGTCCACCACCACATCCGCCCCCATGACGGCCGTCACCAGCGCCATCGTCGAGATGGGGAAGGCGATCAGCGCGAACAGCAGGAGCGCCACCAGCAGACCGAAGTGCAGATCTCCCGCCTCGATTGCGATCAACGCGCCTGCGCCCCCGCCCAGGACCACCCCCAGCAGCGGCAGCACGACGGTGCTCCGGGCGCTCCGGATCTCCACCCGATCCTTGCCGATCAGGGCCAGCGAACGGTGCAGCAGCACCTCGTACCGCCCGTCCCGGCGGCGCGCGGCCACATGGCTCGGAAGGGCGGCGTCGACCATGCAGGAAGCGTAGCAGGGAGGCGCATGGGGCGCGCCGTCGCTCGCGGGTGATCGGGCGTGCCTGTACGCTTACTGAAGAAATGAACGAGCTGCTGCGCTCGCGCACCCGTGTTGTCGTGACGGGCCTTGGAGCGGTGACCCCGGCTGGTACGAACGTGCCCGATTTCTGGGAGAACATGCTGGAGGGTCGCTCCGGCATCGATCACATCACCTTCTTCGACACGACCGAGTTCCCCTGCAAGTTCGCCGGCGAGATTCCCGAGTTCGTCCCCGCCGAATTCATGGACCGCAAGGCCGCCCGCCGTATGGGCCGCTTCTCCCAGCTGATGGTGGCCGCCGCCCGCGAGGCCATCCACGACGGCTCCCTCGACCTGGAGTCGCAGGACCTCAACCGGATCGGCGTCCTCGTCGGGAACGGCGGCGGCGGCTATCCCGGCATCCAGGAGGCCGCTCACACGCTCTTCGAGCGCGGCGGCATGCGCATCGATCCCTTCTTCTTCTCAAAGCAGCTCGCCAACATGGCGGGCGCCCAGGTCGCGATGCAGTTCGGACTGCGCGGTTACAACGGCACGATCGTCACGGCCTGCGCCGCCGGAACCCAGGCCATCGGCGAAGCCGCTCTCATGATCCGCAGCGGCCGCGCCGACGTCGTCCTCGCGGGCGGCTGCGAGGCCGGTATCAGCGAGCTCGGTCTTGCCGGCTTCTGCGTCATGAAAGCCGTCACCAGCTCCGACGGATCTCCCGAAAAGGCGAGCCGTCCCTTCGACGCCACCCGCGACGGCTTCGTCCCCTGCGAGGGCGCCGGCGCCCTCCTCCTTGAGAGCGAGGAGCACGCCATGCGACGCGGCGCCACCGTCTACGCCGAGCTCGCGGGCTTCGGCTGCACATCAGACGCCTTCCACGTTGTCGCCCCTCCCGAGGGCGGCGAGGGCGCCGCCCGCGCCATGCAGGAAGCGCTCGACGACGCCGGCATGCCCCCCGAGGTGATCGGCTACATCAACGCCCACGCCACCAGCACGCCCGCTGGTGACACCGCCGAGACCGATGCCATCAAGACCGTCTTCGGCGAGCGCGCCTACGACA
>VXRS01000069.1 GCA_009838385.1 Dehalococcoidia bacterium
GGGCGGTTCCGGGGGCTGGCGCGGGTGAGCCACATCGTCGAGGGGCAGTCGTACCACCTGCGGCTCTCCGGGGCCGCGGCGGAGGGGACGGCGATGGCGCAGGGGACGATCACGCTGCACGAGGACGAAGAGGGCGTGCTCTTCCGCTACCGGGGCGACCTGACGGTGCACGGGGCGCTGACGCGGCTGGGCGGGCGCTTCATCGGGGGTTCGATCCGGATCCTCATCCGGGACTTCCTGCAGGGGCTCGCGCGCAACCTGGCTGGTGAGCCGCCCGACGAGCAGCCGGAGTAGCGGCGGCGGGGATGCGGCTGGAGCACAAGTACATCGTCGCGCTCATCAGCGTGTTCGGCATGTTCATGAACCTGCTGGATCTGACGATCGTGAACGTCGCCGTGCCCGTGCTGGCGTTCGAGCTGGACGCCTCCGCGCAGGAGGTGCAGTGGGTGGTGACGGCCTACCTGCTCGCGGTGGCCGTGGGGATCCCGGTGAGCGGATGGGCGGGGGACCGCTTCGGCACGAAGCTCATGTTCGTGCTGGCGCTGGCCTTCTTCACGATAGGGTCGCTGCTGTGCGCGGTGGCCTGGAACATCGAGAGCTTGATCGTGTTCCGGGGGTTGCAGGGGCTGGGCGGCGGACTGCTGATGCCGGTCTCGCAGACGATGGTGTTCCGGGCGTTCCCGCAGCAGGAGCGCTCGAAAGCGGCGGGCATCCTCATCGTGCCGACGACATTCGCGCCGGCGAGCGGCCCGCTCATCGGGGGGATCATCCTCGACTACCTCGCGTGGCCGTGGATCTTCCTCGTGAACATCCCGGTTGGGGTCATCGGCATCGTGCTGGCGATCGCGTTCCTGCGGGAGCAGCGGGAAGACGCGCCGGGCCGGATCGACATCCCCGGGTTGGTGCTGGCATCAGGCGGGCTGGCGGTCTTCCTGTACGGCCTGGCGGAAGCGGGGGAGCGCGGGTTCGGCGATCCGGTCGTGCTTGGCTTCGGCGGGGCGGGGCTGGCGCTCCTGGCCCTCTTCGTGCTGGTGGAGCTGCGCACGGAGGAGCCGCTCATCGACGTTCGCCTGTTCGCCAACCGCCTGTTCGCCCTCGCCAATGCGAGCCAGGCCGTGGCCTTCATGGGCTTCTCGGCGACGCTCTTCCTGTTACCGCTGATCCTGCAGCTGGAGCGCGGAATGAGTCCGTTCGAGTCGGGGCTGGCGACCTTCCCGCAGGCGATCGGCGTGATGGTGATGGCGCCACTGCTGGCTCGGATCTACCCGATCGTGGGGCCGCGACGGCTGGTGGCGGTGGGCTTGCTCGCCGCGAGCGCCACAACCGTGCCGCTCATCCTGATGGACCTCGAGACCGACCTGTGGTGGGTTCGGGGGACGATGTTCGCGCGGGGCGTCGGCTTCAGCATGATGCTGGTGCCGCTGCAGACAGCCGCCTTCGCCCAGATCAGCATGGCCGACACGGGCCGCGCGACGGCAGCCCTCAACGCGACGCGCCAGGTCGCGCAGAGCTTCGGCGTGGCGATCATCGCGACGGTGCTCACGAGCCGCCTGGCGCACTACGGAGCGGCCCTCGGGCCCGCCGACAGCGTAGCCGGCTCGGTGAGCGCGTTCTCCGACGGGTTCGTCGTGACGGCGATCTTCATCGCGGCGGGGGTCCTCGTCGCCTTGCTCATCCGCGATCGGGATGCGGCGGCGACGCTGCGGGCGCGGCTCAGCTCGAGTCCGGGGTAGGATTGCAGGGGCTTCAACACAATGTTATCGTTGTGTTAGATGGTGCCCGACTTCACCGAGGGCGGACTCCTGCCGCCGGGAGTGTACTGGGCGACATGGGAGGAGACCGTGAGCCGCTTTGGCGGCAACCGGCGGAGGCGGGAACTCCTTGCAGGGCTCCGGGCGGCGTTGGAGAACCTTCGAGACGCGGGGTGCCGGACGGTCTACATCAACGGCAGCTTCGTGACGGACAAAGGCGTGCCCGGTGACTTCGACGCCTGCTGGGAGGAGCAGGGGGTGGACCCGGACCTGCTCGACCCCGTGCTTCTCGAATTCGATCGCGGGCGGGAAGCACAGAAGGCCAAGCACCTCGGGGAGCTGTTTCCAGTGGCGGATGCAGGAGGTGACGGGCTGTCGTTGCTGGAGTTCTTCCAGACGGACAAGGAGAGCGGACAGCCAAAAGGGATAGTCGCTATAGACCTAAGGGGCCTCACATGATCAAAAACGAACGTCAGTACCGCATCACCAAGGCGCAGGCAGCTCGTTTCGCGCAGACGCTGGACGACCTCAAGCAGCGGCCCGGCCACGCCTCGGACATCCACCCCCGTATTGCGCGGGCACAAGAAGAGGCAGTGGAGAGCCAGCTGGCGGACCTTGAAGGGGATATGCGGGAGTACGAAGAACTCAAGGCCGGAGACTTCCAGGTAGAAGCCCTGGACGTGGTGAGGAGCCTGGCAATGCTCCTCGTCAAGGCAAGGATCGCTCGGGACCTGACCCAGCGGGAACTGGCCGAGTTGGTTGGAGTCAAGGAGCAGCAGATACAGCGGTACGAAGCCACCGACTACGCCTCGGCAAGCTTGTCCCGGATCAGGGCAGTGGTCGATGCGCTGCTCAGCGGCCCGGCCGGGGAAGGCCAGCGGACCGAGAACTAGTCGACGAACTTGCCCTGGCCGCCGTCGACGATGATGTGGGTGGCGTTGATCCAGCTGGCGGCGGGGCTGGCGAGGAAGGTGATGGCTCGCGCCACCTCCTCGCCGCTTCCGAGGCGGCCGAAGGGAATGCTACGCTCGACGCTCTTGTAGAAATCGGGGTTGGCCTCGCGGGTGCGGTCCCAGTTGCCGCCGGGCATGAGGGTCGCGCCCGGGGAGAGCGCGTTCACGCGGATGCCCTTGCGGCCGAGCGCCTGCCCGAGCTCATTGGCGAGGACGCGCATGGCGCCCTTGAGGGGGCCGTACGAGGACCAGCGCCCGAACCACTGCTTGCTGGCGGTGGACCCGATGAAAATGACGCTGGCGGCGTCGCTCTCCTCGAGCGCGGGCTGGGCCGCCTCGACGGCGTGGACGGCCGCCATGACGTCGACATCGAAGGTGCTCTGCCAGCCCTCGGCGTCCTGGCCGGACTGGCCGGTGGCGTTGTGAATGAGGATGTCGAGGCCGCCGAGGGCCTCGACGGCGCCGGCTACGAAGGCGCGGGTCGACTCGGAGTCGGCGAGGTCGGCAGGCGCGGCGTGCACGGTCACGTCGCCGCGGGCGGCGAGCTCGTCACGGGTCTGGGCGAGGCGATCAGCGTCGCGGCCGCAGATGGCGACGTTCGCGCCCTCGTCGATCAGGGTCTCCGCCGTGTAGCGGCCAATGCCGCGGCTCGCTCCGAGAATTATCGCCTTCCGTCCGGCCAGTCCCAGGTCCATGTCGCACCTCCTGAGCGCGTAGGGTAGTGGAGCGCGCCGCTAGACGCGGCGGCGGGAGGGAAACGCGATGGCACGCGTGACGGTGCGGCCCTTCGAGCGCGGCGACCTGGACGCGGCGGCGGCGCTGCTGGCGGAGAAGCACCGGCGCGACCGGGAACGACACCCTGTGCTGACGGAATCGCTCGCAGACGAGGGCGAAGCGCGGTCGATGCTGGCGAAGTGGTTCGACAACGAACGCACCGACGGCGCGGTCGCGGTCGATGGGGACGCGCTGGCGGGCTACGCGATCGGCGAGCGGGCGGCGGGGGCGCCGCCGGACAGCTACATGGGGCAGCTCTCGACGCCACGATCCGTCAGCATCGGGTCGCGTGACCACGCCGTCGCTGACGCGTACGACGCCAACGCGGTCTGCCGGGTGCTCTACCGTCACCTGGCTGCCAAGTGGGTAGCTACGGGGTACTACAGCCACTCGGTGAGCATCACGGCTGGCGACGAGCGGCTGCAGGAGGCCTGGTTCAACCTCGGGTTCGGGCGGCACGTGTCGATCGCGGTGCGGGAAGGGACGGGGCCGGTGGCGGGGGCGGACGCGAGGGACGTCGACGTTCGCGCGGCTGGGAGCGAGGATGTGGGCGAGCTGCTGGAGCTGGCGAGAACGCTGGGACTGCACCACCTCGACTCGCCGATGTTCATGTACTGGCCAGTCCAGGCTGAGTACGACGGGCTGGCGCGCACCTTCTTCGGTGGGTTGCTGGAGGATGAGGGCAACCCACACTTCGTCGCGTACCGGGAGGGGCAGGCGGTCGGCCTTACGAGCTTCCTCAAGCAGGGATTCATCCCGCCCTATGTGAACGCGGAGAAGAACGTGTACCTGTTCATGGGGATCGTGGAGCCGGAGGCGCAGGACGGGGGCGTGGGCCGGGCGTTGCTCGACCGGGGGATGGCGTGGGCCAGGGAGGAGGGGTACGAGCGCTGCACGCTGCACGTGCTCTCGGCGAACTACAGCGGCGAGCC
>VXRS01000031.1 GCA_009838385.1 Dehalococcoidia bacterium
GTCGTAGATTCCGGCGAAGCGGTCGCCGTAGGTGGCGGCGTTCGGGTTGTCCATGGCGCGTCTCTCGTGGGCAGGAGCCCTGCTAACGACTGTAGCGCGACCTTCTCCTACGCGACGGGGCGGCGATTCCGCGCAGGCTCAGGCGAGCAGATCCGACAGCGTGGCGATGATCCTGTCGGGGCGAACCGGACTTCCTTCGGGCACACCGGCGCCGTCCGGGTCGACCCAGATGGCGTGGACGCCGACTTGCTGGGCGCCGCGGACATCGGCCTCCAGGTTGTCGCCGACCATCCAAGCTTCCGCAGGCTCGACTCCCAGGGCCGCGAGGGCGTTCCGGAACGCGCGCTCGTCGGGTTTGCCGACGCCGAACTCCCCTTCAATCTGGATGTGATCGAAGAAGCTTTCGAGGGCGAATCGCTCGATCTTGCTGCGCTGGGTCGGGCCGTCGCCGTTGCTGAGCAGCGCCAGACGAATTCCGTCATTCCTAAGGCGCCGGAGGGTGTCGGTGACGCCGGGGAAGGGTCGTATCGCCTCGTCGCGGAGGGCGGTGAAGCGGTCGGCCATGTCTTCGGCCTCGGGGGAGTAGGGGATGCCGAGGCGGCCGAGGGCGCGGCGCACGATCTCCCGGCGAGTCCCGGTCATGTTGAGGCGGGCTCGACGGGAGCGCCCGGGGTCGCCCCAGACCCAGTCGCGCGACTCGAGGATCGCCTCGTGGAGGGCTTCCGGAGAGGCGGCCCCGAGGCGCCCGGCGAACTCGCGACAGACGCCGACCCAGGCTTCGTCGGGGTTCCGGTGGGCATCGAGGATGGTGTCGTCGAGGTCGACGAGGAGGGCACGGGGAAGGTTCACATGTTCCCCCGCGTCACGGTCGGGTCATGTCCTCGGGCCGGACCCACTCGGCGAACTGTTCCTCGGTCAGGAGGCCGAGCTCAAGGCCGGCCTCGAGCAGGGTGCTGTTGTCGGCGTGCGCCTTCTTGGCGATGGCGGCGGCGTTGTCGTAGCCGATGTGTGGGTTGAGGGCGGTGACGAGCATCAGGGAGGAGCGCATGAGGTCGTCGATACGGGACAGGTTGGGCTCGGCGCCGACGATGCAGTTGTCGGTGAAGGAGACCGCCGCATCGCCGAGCAGGCGGATGCTCTGCAGGTTGTTGAAGGCGATGACCGGCTTGAAGACGTTGAGCTCGAAGTGGCCGGTGGCTCCGGCAACGGACACCGAGACGGCGTTCCCCATGACCTGCGCACAGACCATGGTCATGGCCTCGGACTGCGTGGGGTTGACCTTGCCGGGCATGATCGATGAGCCGGGCTCGTTCGCGGGGAGCTGCAGTTCGCCGAGGCCGGCGCGGGGGCCGGAACCGAGCATGCGTACGTCGTTCGCGATCTTCATGAGGGACACGGCGATGGTGTTGAGGGCGCCGGCCAGCTCGACCTGAGCGTCGTGGGCTGCGAGAGCTTCGAACTTGTTGGGGGCGGTCACGAAGGGGAGGCCGGTGTAGCGGGCGATTTCCTCGGCGACCCGTCCGGCGTACTCGGGGTGCGAGTTGATGCCGGTACCGACAGCGGTGCCGCCGAGGGCGAGCTCGTAGAGGCGCGGGAGGACCTGCTCGGCGCGTTCGATGCCGTAGGAGACCTGCTGCACGTAGCCGCTGAACTCCTGCCCGAGCGTGAGGGGAACGGCGTCCATGAAGTGTGTGCGGCCAATCTTGACGATCTCGGCCCACTCGTCGGCCTTGGTTTGGAGGGCGTCGCGGAGGTGACCGAGGCCGGGAACGAGGTGGTGCACGGTCTGCTCGGCGGTGGCGACCGCCATCGCCCCGGGGAAGACGTCGTTCGAGGACTGGGACATGTTGACGTGGTCGTTGGGGTGGACGGGGGACTTGGAGCCGATCTCCCCGCCGAGGAGCTCGATGGCGCGGTTCGAGATGACCTCGTTGGCGTTCATGTTGGATTGCGTGCCCGAGCCGGTCTGCCAGACGACGAGGGGGAAGTGATCGTCGAGGTCGCCATCGATGACCTGCTGGGCGGCCGTGCGAATGGCGCCGGCGAGCTCGGCATCGAGCTTGCCCAGCTCCTGATTGGCCGTCGCGGAGGCGTGCTTGACGATCCCGAGGGCGCGGAGGAGGGGCCGGGGCATGCGTTCGCCGCCGATGCGGAAGTTCTGCAGGGAGCGCTGGGTCTGCGCGCCCCAGTAGCGATCGGCGGGAACCTCGACGGTTCCCATCGTGTCGGACTCGATGCGGATGTCGGTCACTTCGGACTCCTCAGGCTGCTCTAGTCATGACGCGGCGCTTCGGCCACCGGCGCTGTTCGGCTGTAGTCTGTCAGGGGTGTCGCACTTCAGCGTGAACGTGCTCGGGGGAGAGCACAAGTGATCGAGTGGGGCTACGTGCATGCCTTCGTGGGGTCGTACACGAAGGGGCTGCGCGAGGGCCGGGACTTCGACGCGTTCCTGATGGGGCTGGCCACGGGCGTGCCGACGGCGGCAGTGGTGGCGTGGGTGGCGAACTCACGCGGGGACGAGGCGATCTTCACCTACCTGTGCGTGGGGGTCGTGCTGTTCGGAGTCTGGAACGGAGCGGCCTTCCGAACCGGGTTCTCGCTCGAGACAGAATTCTCCCTGGGGACGTTCGGACCGAGCCTGCTGACGCGCGCGCCCCTCTTCGTGATCCTCGCGGGGCGGGTCGCGTCCGACCTGACGCTGGGGTTGGTGGCGACGGTCGGGGGCGTGCTGACGATAGCGGCGATCGCGGACGTGCCGCTGCAGGTCGCGAACGTGCCGCTGTTCGCCCTCTCGGCCGTGTTCGGGTACGTGACCCTGCTCTGCCTCGGGCTGCTGCTGTCGCCGCTGATGGTGCTCTCGCGGGAGCGGAGCGGGTTCACGAACGCGGTGCGGCCCTTCGCCGCCGTCATCAGCGGCTTCACGTTCGCGGCGCCGGTGCTTCCCATAGGACTGGAGGTGTTCACCTGGTTCTGGCCGACGGCCTGGGCGATGCGGGCGGTTGACGGCTCGATCCGGGGAGCGCCGTGGGGGGAGACTGCGGGCCAGCTGGCGCTGGGCGTGCTGCTCATGGTGGTGTTCTTCGGCTTCGCGCAGGCGCTGTTGCGGGTGGTCGAACGCAAGGTGCGAATCTCGGGAGACCTGGCGCTGTGATGATGCTGACCTCCGTTCGCCGCTTCGCCCTGCAGTCGTACCTGTCCTACCGGGGGTTGTTCCTGTGGCTCACGCCCGTGAGCTACGTATCGAACGTCGTGTTGCGGCCGGTGCTCGCGGTGATGATGTTCGGATTCCTCGCGCAGTACGCCATCGACGAGGAGACGGCCCGCGTGTACGCCGTGGGACTGGCGGGCTACTCGGTGGGGCGCATCATCGCCGGGGGCGTGATGCAGTCGCTCTACCGCGATGCCGCCTTCGGGACGCTGGCGGCGGTCTACGCCTCGCCGGTGAACCGGGGGATGCTCTACTTCAGCCGCTGCGTCCTGCACGTGCCCAACGCCGCCCTCGTGGCGGCAAGTGTGCTCGTGTCGGGGGCGGTGTTCCTGAATCTCGGGTTCGCGGATGTCGACTGGGGCGGCCTCGTCGCGGCGTTCGCCGTGATGACGTTCTCGACGATGCTGTTCTCGCTGTTCGTGGCCACGCTCATCCTGCTCTCGGGCACGAACTGGGCGAACTGGATCATCATCCTCGACGGGCTCCTGCTGAGCCTGACCGGCATCATCATCCCGACGGCGGAACTGCCCGCCGTGCTGTTCGAGATCGGGCAGATGCTGCCGGTGACGCACGGGCTGGACGGGCTGCGGGAAGCGTTCGCGGGCGGGCCGAGCGCGGGCTACTGGCCCGACCTCGCGCGGGAGGCGATCCTTGGACTGGGGTACGGCGTGGTGGGGCTGCTGCTCTTCCGGCTGGCCGAGGTACAGGCGAAGCGGCGCGGCGTGCTGGCGCGGGCGGGATAGGAGCAGGCGATGACGGGCGGCTATGCAATCGAGTGCGACGGGCTGCGACGGGTGTTCCGCTCGCGGAGGCTGACGGGCCAGGTGGAGGAGGTGGTGGCGCTCGACTCGCTCAGCCTGCAGGTGCAGCCGGGCGAGGTGTACGGAGTGCTGGGGCCGAACGGGGCGGGCAAGACGACCGCCATCCGCATCTTCTCGACGCTCCTGATCCCGACGGCGGGTTCCGCGCAGGTGATGGGGCACGACGTGGTGAAGGCGGCGGGAAACGTGCGGCGGCGCATCGGGCTCATCCTCGGCGGTGAACGGGGGCTGTACGAGCGCCTCACGGGGCGGCAGAACCTCCAGTACTTCGCCTCGCTGTACCTGATGAGCCCCCGGCAGGGCGCGGAACGGGCGGACGCGGCGCTGGAGGAGGTGGGGCTGACGCACGCAGCC
>VXRS01000082.1 GCA_009838385.1 Dehalococcoidia bacterium
GACGAGGATGTGGGGCGGGCGGCGCACCATGGTCTGGCGGGCGGAGGGGGGCGTGTCGCCCGTGCGAACCGCGCTGATGATGGGCGGAAGGTCGTAGCCCATCTCCTTCGCGAGAGTGCGAATCTCGTCGAGGGGTTCCTCGAGGTTGCGCTGGATGTCGTTGCTGAGGGCTTTGAGGGGGGAGACGTAGACGATGCGCGTGCCGTCGTCGAGGTCACCCGACTCGGCTTCACGGATGAGCTGGTCGATGCCGACGAGGAAAGCGGCGAGCGTCTTGCCGGAGCCGGTAGGGGCGGCGATGAGGGTCGTTTCGCCGGCGTGGATGCGGGGCCAGCCCTCGGCCTGGGCGTCGGTGGGGTGCCGGAAGCGACGCTCGAACCAGGCACGCACGACGGGGTGGAAGGCCGCGAGGGGGTCGCCGGCGGGTGGAGGCGGGGCGGCTGCGGGGTCACGCTCGAACATCCGTGCGGGTGATAGTAGCGGAACGTGGCGCTTCCCGCTCGCCATAAGCACCGGCGCCCCCACGAAGGGGGCGCCGGGATGCGGGGCGAGAGGAGTTTCGACTAGCGGCGCCTGTAGGCGACGGCCAACAGAGCTCCAATGACCAGGACGACAGCGAGGAAGAGCGAGACCGTGATCTGCTGCTCAAGGAGGCCGGCCCCCGTGTCGGGTGATGCGACTGGCCCGCTCGGCTCGCCAGCCCCCGCCGAGTCCTCGGACTCAGCGGGCTCTTCCGGCTCCTGAGGCTCAGCAGGCTCCTCCGGCTCAGAGGGTTCCTCGGGCTCCGGCGGCTCTTCCGGTTCTGGGGGCTCGTCCGGATCGCTCGGTTCCGCGGGCTCGTCCGGCTCGGACGCATCCCCGGGCTCGGGGGGCTCTTCTGCATCCCCGGGCTCGGGTGGCTCATCGCCCTGGTCGTTAGGCCTCCGCGTGTCGCCGTCGCCCACGGTGATCCGCTCAGGGGCGGAGAATTTCTTGCCCCCGCTCCAGTCAGCGTGGTCGGCAGTTAAGGCGCCGCTCGCGCTGGTGGAGTCGTCGAGGGCAGCCTCGACCTGATGGGCAGATGCGAGAGACGGGGGACGCGCCAGGATCGTGGCGAGCAGAGCCACCGTCGCAATGAGAAGGATTGCGGTACCGGGACCAAGTCGGATCAACTGCATGGAGCTTTCCCCTCGTCTCTGGAGTTGTGCTGGACATCGTGTTGAGGAACTCGCGGGCATAGGGGAGCAGCAAGCCCCAGACGCCCAGCACTGACCGGGCGGCCACCGGGGTGCACCGCCTCAACCAGGGCACTGGTCGCGAGGGACAGCGAAGTCGGAAGGGAACCAAGGCGCTCGCTGGACGGTGCAGTATCCGAGTCACAGGCCAACGCCAGGATCGGATTCGCGCGTACCGCCAGGGTTGTGGACCAAGCCATTGGGCCGCTCTCCCACGCGACCCCGCCAGCGGACATGCTAAGACATTAAGATTCTTAACGCTAGTGTGCTTATTCGGATAAACAGAATTAGCGGGCCAACTCGCTTGTGGGGATCCTGAGCTGAGCGAACCGGACAGATCCCAGGGCTAGCCTGAGGGTTCCTCGAAGAGCTGGAAGAGCACGCCATTCGTGTCCCGTGGGGAGAGGAAGATGTTGCGCTTCCAGCGCTCGCCGCCCACGCCGCCGGGGGTCTCGATGCCCTCGGCAGCAAGGGCGTCGAGGGCGTCATCGATGGACTCGACCTCGCAGGAGACGTGGTGCAGGCCCTTGCCTCGATTCGCGAGGAAGTCCTGGAGAAAGCCCTCATCGCCAAGCGGCTCGATGATCTCGAGCTTGAGCTCCGTGTTGGGGATGCGCATCAGGCAACCCTTGTAGCCCTGGTCGGCGACATCCCAGCGACTCTCGACCTCCATCCCGAAGACGCGCTCTTGCCAGGCAGCCTGCGCCTCGAGGTCGGGGGAAGCGAGGGAGACGTGATCGATGCGGCGGAAACCGAGGGCGCCGGCCACGCCCTTCGTGCCGTTCACGGGGTTGTCGCTCTTGGGCTGGTAGAGCTGCCAGAGGACACCGCCGCTGTCTCGGGGATGGATATAGGCCATCCACCACATGGTGTCCTGGCTGATGCCCCCGAACGGTGTGACGCCCAGACGTTCGAGCTCGGCGACGGCCTCCTCGATGTCGGGAACCTGGACGGTGAGGTGGTGGAGGCCGGGGCCGCGCTGGTCGAGGAAGCGCTGGACGAAGCTGTCGGGGCCGTCGGGCTGGAGAAGCTCCCACTCGATCTTCGTATTGCGCATGCGGGTGACGCAGCCCTCGAAAGGCGTGCCGGGGTGGGCGTTGAACTGGCGCAGAAAGCGGAAGCCGAAGAGCCGCTCGAAGCGGTCTCGCTGCTCGCGCCAGTCGTGGGCGGCCATGCTGATGTGGTCGAAGCGGGTGAGGGTGAGCACAGGGCCCCCGGGGAGAGGAGTGTGGGGCGGTATGGTAGGAAGGCAGGAGCCGCCGGGCAACGATGGGAGCGAACAGCGCGACGATCGTGGCGAACCCCCGCGCTCGCGGGATGCGCCGCTTCGACACCGAGGAGGCCCTGCGCCGGCTCGATGAGCGCGGCTACGAGGCGCGGCTCGAGCTGCCCGACTCGCCGGCAGGGACCGCGGAGGCCGCGGGTCGCGCGGCGGCGCGTGGGGACGGCTTCGTGTTCGTGCTGGGCGGCGACGGGACGGTACGGCTGGCAGCGGGGGCGATGGTGGGATCGGAGTCGGCGCTGGCCGTTCTGCCGGGGGGCACGGCGAACGTCTGGGCCAAGGAGGCGGGAATCCCCAGGAACCTCATGCGGGCGCTCGACGCGCACCTCGACGGGCAGCAGGTGTCCATGGACCTGGGACGGGCGAACGACGAGCCGTTTCTCCTGATGGCCGGGATCGGCTGGGATGCGGAGATTGCGGCGACCGTGACACCCGCGCTCAAGCGGAAGCTGGGCGTGCTCGCCTACGTCCTGCACGGCATTCCCATGCTGCCCAGGCTGCGGACAACCGAGGTGGCGTGGGCGGCGGAGGGGGAGTCGGCAGAAGAGCGAGCGGGACTGATCGTGGTCAGCAACACGCGGCTCTACGGCGGGTTCCTCATGTTCTCGATGGGGGCGAGCGCCCGGGACGGGCAACTGGACGCGTGCATCTTCACGCCCCGGACCGCGGCGGAGGCGCTTGGCCAGGCCATCCGGGTGGTAGTGCGGCGTCACTCGGGCGTTGAGGGCGTGCGCGAGCTGCGAACGCCAGGGTTCGAGGTGAGGACGCCCGGGCTGCCGGTGCAACTGGACGGGGACGTTGTGGGCGAGACGCCGGTGACGCTCACGGTAGAGCGGGGAGCGATCAGGATGAGCGTTCCCGCGGGACCGCTGGCACCGGTGCTCTGGGAGTAGAGGCGGCTACTCGCCCTCGAAGCGTCCGATGCTGCCGCCCGCCACGACGAAACGGCCGGCGGCGCTGGTGAGGACGTCTCGGACGCGGTCGGGGTCGGCGGTTGTGACGATGACCTGCTGGAAGATCTCGAAGGAATCGAGCACGCCGCGGCGGCGCTGCTCGTCGAGCTCGCTGAGGACGTCGTCGAGGAGGACGACCGGCTCGTCACCGAGGCAGGTCTGGAGGTAGGCAGCCTCGGCGAAGCGAAGGGAGAGGGCGGCGGTGCGGAGCTGGGCGCGAGAGGCGAAGGAGGCGGCGGAGAAGCCCTCGATGAGCACCTCGACGTCGTCGCGGTGGGGACCGAAGAGGGTGACACCGGCGCCGATCTCGCGGGGGCGGCCATCGCCCAGGGCCTGCAGCATGCGGCTGGTCCACTCGGCCTCGTCGATGGGGAGGTCGTCCTCCACGGCTTCGCCGAGGGCGGGCTTGTAGGTGAGGTCGATGGTCTCGGAGTCGTCGCTGAGGCGGGCCATCTGCTCGCGGGCGTACGGCACGAGCAGGCCGAGAGCATCGGCGCGGCCCTTCATGATGATGCCGCCGGCGTGGGCGAGCTCCTGGTTCCAGAACCCCAGCTCGGTGGGGGACGCCTCGCGGGCCTGGATGCGCTTGAGCAGCCCGTTCCGCTGCTGAAGGACGCGCTGGTAGCGCTGCATGGCGCGCAGGTACCCGCGATCCACCTGGGAGGCCATCATGTCGAGGTAGCGGCGGCGGAGGATGGGCGGTCCGGCGACGACTTCGATATCGAGGGTGGTGAAGAGGACGGCAGCCAGTTCGCCGACGGCATCGGAGGTTCGCTTTGCGAGGCCATTCACGCGAACGCGCTTGCCGGCGCGCTGACCCTCGCCGCTGCGGCCGACGACGGCGACTTCGAGATTGAGGCGCCCGGCGGCTCGCTGGACCTCGGTCTGGAGGCGGGCAACGGGGAATTCGGAGTCGAGCACATCGCGGCGGAC
>VXRS01000289.1 GCA_009838385.1 Dehalococcoidia bacterium
TGGCGGGGGCGACGATGCAGGGCCTGTTCCGCAACCCCATGGCCGACCCGGGCATCATCGGCGTGTCGGCGGGCGGGGCGCTGGGGGCGGTGGTCGCGATCGCGGCGGGGTTCTCGGGGCTCTTCTTCCTGGCGCTCCCGCTCTTCGCCTTTGCCGGGGCGATCGCGGCGGCTTTCCTCGTCTACGGAATCGCCGTGGTCGGCGGGCACTTCTCCATGGCGACGCTGCTGCTGGCGGGCGTCGCCGTGAATGCGTTCCTGGGCGCGATTGTCTCGGCGATCATCATCTTCCTGCCCGACAACGAGCTGCTGCGGGAGGTCCTCTTCTGGCTGGCAGGGGGCCTGGACGCACGCGCCTGGGAGCACGTGCGCATCGCCGGGCCGCTCATCCTCGGAAGCACGATCGTGCTCCTGATTATGTCGCGGGACCTGAACCTGCTGATGCTGGGCGACGACGAGGCGCGCTCGATGGGCGTGCGTGTGGGACTCACACGGGCGGCCCTGCTGGCGACAGCGGCGCTGGCCACGGGCGCGGCGGTGGCCGTGAGCGGAACGATCGCCTTCGTGGGGCTGGTCACACCGCATGTCCTGCGCCTCGTGATGGGGCCGGACAACCGCGTGCTCATCCCCATGAGCGCCCTCGGCGGCGCCGTATTCGTGATGGTGGCCGACACGGTCGCCCGGATGGTCATCCAGCCGGCCGAGATACGCGTCGGGATTCTCACGGCGTTCGTGGGAGCGCCGTTCTTCATCGCCCTGCTCATCAAGAACAAACGGCAGGTGTACTCGCTGTGAGCCAGAACGAGGAGTCCATGACCTCCGCACGAGAGTCCGCAACAGGTGCTGCCGAGCGGCGCCCGCGTGTGCGGCAGGGGCTCGTGATCGTCAATACGGGTGAGGGCAAGGGCAAGACGACCGCCGCCCTGGGGGTCATGTTCCGCGCGTGGGGCCGCGACTTCCGGACTCGCATGTTCCAGTTCATCAAGACCGCCGGAGCCCGTTTCGGCGAGCACCGCGCCGCGGAGAGGATGGGCATCCCGATCGAGGCGGGCGGCGACGGCTGCACCATCAACTCGAAGGACACGGAACAGGCGGCAGCTTTAGCGGCGCAGCAGTGGGAGCGCTGCAAGGAGGCAATCCTCTCGGGGGAAGACGACCTCATCGTTCTCGACGAACTGGCGTACGTGCTGCATTACGGCTGGGTTCCCACCGGAGACGTCATCGAGACGCTTCGGCGACGGCCCGACGGAATGCACGTGATCATCACGGGGCGGTACGCGCCCCAGGAACTCATCGACTTCGCCGACCTGGTGACGGACATGCGGGTGATCAAGCACCCGTACCGGGACCAGGGCATCAAGGCCCAACTCGGGATCGAGCTGTAGCGAATGCCTCGCAACCGAAGTGGCCGAACCATCACAAACGAACGGCTGGGATCCGCCCAGAGAGCGGAAGCCTGTCGAAAAGGAGCAATCGTGTCCCTGAAACCACTCCGTCTACTTCTCGTGCCGCTCGCCTTCCTCGTGCTGGGGTTGGCGCTCGTGGCCTGTGGCTCCGACGAGGAGGAGCCAGCCGCCCCGGCGGCAACGGCCGAGGCCACACAGGCTTCGACGCCTGAACCGACCACCGCCCCCACAGAGGCGCCTACCGAAGCCCCGACAGAGGCGCCCACGGAGGCAGCGACGCCGACAGCCGCGCCGACCGAGGCGGCAACGGCCACGCCAACCCCGGAACCAACCCCGGCGCCGCGCTCGCTTGAGGGCGTGCGCGGGATCGTCGACCACACGAACACGGGCTGGCCGCGCGAGGTCGAGGGGCTGAACGGGGTCGTCAGCATTCCCGCGAAGCCGCTGCGCATCATCACGGCGTCGGTCGGTCACGACGAGATGGCGCTCGCGATCGTGCCGAACGAGCGGCTGGTTGCCGTGGGAGGCGCGACGAAGAACGAGACGTACTCGAACATCGCCCACCTGGTGCAGGAGAAGGCCGAAATCTCGCGCGATCCGGAAGTCATCATCGCGCAGTCGCCGGACGTCGTCGTAACGAGTCCGTTCATGGCCATTGAGGTGGTTGAGGCGTTGCAGCGGGCGGGCATTCCGGTCATCCAAACCGAGCTGGAGCAGGGCCCCGAGGCACGCATCAACGCCATCCTGCTGATGGGCTACATCTTCGGCGAGGAGGAGCGCGCCTGGGAGTTCGCCGACGAGGTGCAGGCCCGGTACGACGCGCTCGTGGCGGTCACGAGCGTGAAGGATCCGAAGCCTCGCGTGCTCGCGCTGACGCAGTACTCGGACACGCTCTGGGTCGCCGGCGGCAGATCGACCGAGGGCGGGGTGATCACGGCAGCGGGCGGCCTGAACGCCGCCGAGGACGCCGGCATCACGGGCAACCAGACGACCAGCCTCGAGGGCGTGATCGCAATGGCGCCGGACATCATCATCATTCCCCAGCCGGTCGCGTTCGGCGCCGAGGAGTTCCGGCAGAGCCTGCTGGATCACGAAGCGCTAGCCGAGCTCCCGGCGATCAAGAATGGGGCCGTGTTTGTGGTTGAGAGCAAGCACTTCACGACGCTCTCGTACTGGAACATTCGCGGGGCGGAGGATCTGGCGCGCATGCTGTGGCCGGACGACTTCCCCAATCCTCCCGCGGAGTCCTTCAGCCTGGCCGAGTAGGTGACGCCATGACTTCCAACGGCAACTCCCCGGCATCGGTCGACGCGCGAGCCGTCTCGTTCAGCGTCGAGGCGAAGACGTTGCTGGACCGTGTCGATATGCGCGCCGAGCGGGGGCAGTTCGTCGGCTTGATCGGCCCAAACGGGGCGGGGAAGTCGACGCTGCTGCGAACCCTGTCGGGGGTGCTCCGGCACCAGGAGGGCGCGGTCTGGCTGGAGGGCTCGGACCTTTCCTCGATGGCGGCGAGGGATGTCGCCGCCATGCTCGCGCTGGTCCCGCAGATTGCGCCCTACACGCAGGGGTTCACGGCCTTCGAGCTGGTCCTGATGGGGCGCTACCCGCACCTCGGGCGGTTCGAGGTGGAGGGGCAGGCCGACGACCGCATCGCCGAGAAGGCGATGCGGCTGACCGAAACGGAGGAGTTCGCCACAAGGACGCTGGAGACGCTCTCCGGAGGTGAGCGCCAGCGCGTGTTCCTCGCCAGGGCGCTGGCGCAGCAGCCCCGCATCCTGCTGCTGGACGAGCCGACCTCGAACCTCGACATCCTGCACCAGCTCACCATCCTCGGGCTGGTGCGGCGGCTCGTCGACGATGGGCTGACGGCCATCGCGGCCATCCACGACCTGAATCTGGCGGCGCGCTACTGCGACCGGCTGGTCCTCATTAGCAACGGCGCGGTGGTCACGGAGGGACCGCCGGAGGACGTGCTGACGCCCGAGACCATTGAGTCAGCCTTCGGCGTCCGGGCGGCGGTGTACCGCGACCCGGCGACGGACGCGCTTGCGATCAGCCTGATCGGTCCGGCGCAGGCGAGCGGCGCCTCCTTCGGGTCGAACGGAAGCGCCGCCGCCGGCAGCGCCCTTCCCAGTGCCTCCCGAAGCTGACACCGACGGCGAGGGCGCCCCTGAAGAAGGGGCGACCGAGACGCAGGAGCGGCGCCGCGTCCGGCATGGGCTTGTCGTCGTCAACACGGGCGAGGGGAAAGGGAAGACGACGGCGGCGCTGGGCGTCCTGTTTCGGGCCTGGGGCCGGGACTTCCGCGTGCGGATGTTCCAGTTCATCAAGCACTCGACGGCCCGCTTCGGAGAGCACCGGGCGGCGAAGAAGCTCGACATCCGCATCGAGGCGATGGGCGACGGCTTCACCTGGCTCTCGAAGGACATGGACCAGACGACGGCCCTGGCCGTGGCGCAGTGGGAGCGCTGCAAGGAGGCGATCCTGGAGGGCGGCGAGGACATCATCATCCTCGACGAGTTCACCTATGCGATGCACTACGGCTGGGTGCCAGTGGAGGACGTGCTGGACACGCTGAGGCGGAGGCCGGAGGGGATGCACGTCATCATCACGGGGCGGTACGCGCCCGAGGCGCTCGTCGAGTTCGCCGACCTGGTGACGGAGATGAAGCTGATCAAGCACCCGTACCAGGAGCAGGGCATCCGGGCGCAACCGGGGCTCGAGTACTAGCGGTGTCGCTCGACGACGTCGTCGCGGCGATCGCGCCGGCCGATCCCGTGGCCCGCGAGGCGGCCCGGCGCCGCCAGGAGCGCCTGACGAAACCGCCCGGGAGCCTCGGGCGGCTCGAAGAGCTGTCGCTGCAGGTGGCGGCAATCCAGCGAGATGAGTGTCCGGCCATCCGGGGGAAGGCGCTCGTGGTGGCGGCGGGGGACCACGGGGTAGTGGCGCAGGGGGTCACGGGGTACCCACA
>VXRS01000093.1 GCA_009838385.1 Dehalococcoidia bacterium
GGGGGAGGCCAGCGGGGACATGCGCACGCCGGAGCAGGCAGTGGTCGAGCGGGTCGGAGGGACGGATTCGTTCCGGACGAACACAACGCTCGTATGCGTCGCGACGAACGCCGACATCGAGCACGTCGGGGTCCAGCGGCTCGCCGTCCACGGACACGACGGGCTGGCGCGCTCGATCGTTCCCGCGCACACGCTCGGAGACGGCGACACCGTATTCGCGCTGACGACGGGCGAGGTCGCGACGGAGCCACACGACCTCACGACGCTGGGTTTGATGGCGATGCTGACGGTCGAGCGGGCGGTCGTGCGGAGCGTCGAGCTGGCGGAGGGGCTGGCGGGGGTACCGTCGGCGGCGGAGTGGCGCGAAGGTTCCGACAAGAGGGGTTGACAAGCGTTTCCGGGGTCGCGACGATCCCGCATGCCGCCGATCCGTTCGCGGACGGCGAGCCTGGGAAACGAGACCACGCACGCTCTAGTCCGCCTGGACCCAAAGGGCCGGTACGGATGGCGAGCCGCGGCCAGCAAGCAGTACCTGGCTTCCGGTTCTACCGTTCCGCGCCCTGCCGAACACGGCAAGGGCGTTTTTCGTGGCACTGACGCGAGCGGAGGGAACCCATGGGACGCCTTTCGATTCACAAGCTGGCTGAGTGGAAGCGCGAGGACCGTCGCTTCGCGATGCTGACGGCGTACGACTACGCGATGGCGCGGCTGGTCGAGCAGGCCGGCGCGCCGGTGATCCTCGTGGGGGACTCGCTCGGCACGGTGATGCTGGGCCACGACTCGACGGTGCCGGTCACGATGGACGACATGCTTCACCACACGAAGGCGGTCGCGCGGGGCACGGAGCGCTGCCTGGTGGTGGCGGACATGCCCTTCATGAGCTACCAGGCGAACCCCGACGAGGCGGTCAAGAACGCGGGTCGTCTGCTGCAGGCGGGCGCAGGCGCGGTGAAGCTGGAGGGCGGCAGCGAGATGGCGCCGCTCGTGCGGCGGATGGTGTCGGCGGGAATCCCGGTCATGGGGCACCTGGGCCTGACACCGCAGTCGGTGAACCAGTTCGGCGGACACAAGGTGCAGGGCAAGACGCCGGCCGCGGCGGCGCGCATCATCGGCGATGCGCGAGCGCTGGAGGAGGCAGGCGCCTTCGCAATCGTGCTGGAGACGGTGCCGGCGCCGCTCGCGAAGATGGTGACGGAGCGCATCGGCGTGCCCACGATCGGCATCGGCGCGGGGGTGGACTGCGACGGCCAGGTGCAGGTGCTACACGACCTGCTGGGGCTGTTCGACGACCAGCGGCAGTTCCGCCACGCGAAGCGCTACGCCGTGCTGGGCGAGGCGATCCGCGGGGCTATCCGGGAGTACGTCGCGGAGGTCGAGGAGGGCGCGTTCCCGACCGAGGAGGAGAGCTTCGCGATGGCCGAGGAAACACTGACCGAGCTCCGCCAGGGCGCGGGCACGCCCGCCTGACGCTTCCCGCGCGGGGTCACCCATGGAGATCCTGACGACCCCGGGGGAGATGCGCGCCTGGCGGCGGGCGCACCCGGTCAGCCTCGGGCTGACGCCCACGATGGGGTACCTGCACGAGGGGCACCTGTCGCTCGTACGGCGGTCGCTGGCCGAGAACGAGGCGTCGGCGGCGAGCATCTTCGTGAACCCGACACAGTTCGGCCCGAACGAGGATCTGGATCGGTACCCGCGAGACGAAGAAGGGGATCTGCGGCAGCTCCGGGAGCTGGGGGTGGATGCGGTGTACCTGCCGGCGGTGGAAGCGGTGTACCCGGAGGGGTACCAGACGTACGTGACGGTAGAGGGCGTGTCGCAGGGGCTGGAGGGGGGATCGCGGCCGGTCCACTTCCGCGGGGTCGCGACGGTGGTGACCAAGTTGCTGAACGCCGTGCAGCCGGACCGCGCCTACTTCGGCAGGAAGGACGGCCAGCAACTGCGCGTCATCCGGCGGCTGGCGCGGGACCTCGATCTGCCGGTCGAGATCGTGGCGTGCGACACGGTGCGAGAGGCGGACGGGCTGGCGATGAGCAGCCGCAACGCCTACCTCACTCCGGAGCAGCGGCCGGCGGCGGTCGTGCTCTCGGAGGCGTTGCGGCGGGCGGAGAGGCAGTTCGCGGACGGCGTCCGGGATGCAGAGTCGCTGCGATCGGGGGTGCGGGAGCTGGTGGGAGGGGAGCCACTGGCGGAGCTGGACTACGTCTCCGTCGCGGACTCGGAAACGCTGGAGGAGATCGAGGGTGAGGTGGCCGGGGTGGCGATGTTGTCGCTGGCGGTGCGCTTCGGGGCGGTGCGGCTGATCGACAATGTGACGCTGGGCGAGGCCGGGTAGGCTCGCTGCTACACTGGCGTCCATGGTTTCCGTGGCCTCCCCAACGGAGGGCGCCTTCAAGCTGAGCGCCGACTTCCAGCCGACTGGCGACCAGCCGCAGGCGATCGACAAGCTGGTCGAAGGGCTGCAGCGCGGGGATCGCTACCAGACGCTGCTCGGAGCGACGGGCTCGGGGAAGACGTTCACGATCGCGAACGTGGTGCAGGCGGTGGGGCGGCCGACGCTCGTACTGGCCCACAACAAGACCCTGGCGGCGCAGCTCTGCGCCGAGCTGAAGGAGTTCTTCCCGGAGAACTCGGTCGAGTACTTCGTCAGCTACTACGACTACTACCAGCCGGAGGCGTACATCCCGCGGAGCGACACGTACATCGCCAAGGACGCGGACATCAACGACGAGATCGACAAGCTGCGGCACGCGGCCACACGGTCGCTGTTCACGCGGCGCGACGTGATCATCGTGGCGAGCGTGAGCTGCATCTACGGCCTGGGAGAGCCCTCCGGCTACGAGGAGTTCATCCTCCGGATGAAGGTGGGGGAGCAGCTGGAGCGTCGCGACGTGCTGCGGCGGATGGTGGAGATGCAGTACGAGCGGAACGACCAGAACGTGGTGCGGGGGCGGTTCCGGATGCGAGGCGACTCGCTCACCATCCTGCCGAGCTATGAGGAGCTGGCCGTCCGCATCGACTTCTGGGACAACGAGGTGGAGCGCATCAGCGAGCTCGACCCGCTGACGGGCGAGATCGTGGGAGAGAAGGACTCAATCGAGATCTTCCCGGCCAAGCACTTCGTGACGAGCAAGGACAACCTCGAAGACGCGCTCAAGGCAATCGAGACGGAGCTGGGGGACCAGCTCACCTTCCTGAAGGAGCAGGGCAAGATCCTGGAGGCGGCGCGGCTGGAGGAGCGCACCCATTACGACCTGGAGACGCTCCGGGAGACGGGCTACTGCGCGGGCATCGAGAACTACTCGCGACACCTGCAGGTGCGCCCCGCGGGCTCGACTCCGTGGTGCCTGCTCGACTACTTCCCGGACGATTGGCTGCTGGTCGTGGACGAGTCGCACATCACGCTGCCGCAGGTGCAGGGGCAGTTCTACGGCGACCGGTCGCGCAAGGAGACGCTGGTCGAGTTCGGGTTCCGGCTGCCGAGCGCGCTCGACAACCGGCCGCTCACGTTCGAGGAGTTCGACCAGCACATCAACCAGACTATCTTCGTGAGCGCCACGCCGGCGCAGTACGAGCTGGACCAATCGACGCAGGTGGCGGAACAGGTGATCCGGCCCACGGGCGTGCTCGACCCGGTGGTGGAGGTTCGCTCGACGGACGGTCAGATCGACGACCTGCTGGCGGAGATCAATGCGACGACGGCGAAGGGCCAGCGGGTCCTGGTCACGACGCTGACGAAGAAGATGGCGGAGGACCTCGCGGACTACCTGACGGAGATGGGGGTGAAGACGCACTACCTGCACTCGGAGGTGGAGACGCTGGACCGCGTCGAGATCCTGCGGGACCTGCGGCTGGGGGTGTACGACGTGGTGGTGGGGATCAACCTGTTGCGGGAGGGACTGGACCTGCCCGAGGTGTCGCTCGTGGCGATCCTCGACGCGGACAAGGAGGGGTACCTGCGCTCGAACCGGTCGCTGATCCAGACGATCGGGCGGGCGGCGCGGCACATCGAGGGGCGGGTCGTGATGTACGCGGACCACGTGACGGCGAGCATGCGCACGGCGATCGACGAGACGGAGCGGCGGCGGGGCATCCAGGACGCCTACAACCGCGAGCACGGGCTGGAGGCGGAGACGATTACGAAGGCCATCCGGGACATCACGGACCACGTGCGGGAGGTGGCGGAGGAGCCGGCGGAGTACGACGCGGACGTTCCCGCGGGGATGCCGCCGGACGAGCTGCTGCGGACGATCAAGGAGCTGGAGCGGGAGATGAAGGGAGCGGCGAAGAACCTCGAGTTCGAGAAGGCGGCGGCGTTGCGCGACCGGATCGTGGAGCTGCG
>VXRS01000108.1 GCA_009838385.1 Dehalococcoidia bacterium
CTCCACCCCCTCCTCGAAGCCGCCGGCACCCTCCCCAGGCGGAAGACCCGCAAGCGCAAGGCGAAGGCGCCGGCGCGGGAAGCGGAAGCCGCCGTCGCTGGCTAACGTCTAGCGCCGTACCCGGTAGCGCACGTAGACCTCATCCGTCTCCGGGTACGGGTGCGCCGAGACGAGCGTCAGCCGTTTCGCCTCATCCCGCGTGAACGCTTCTCCTGTGACCGCCGTCAGCGTGTCCGCCCCGCCCACCACCACTGGCCCCAGTGTCACGAACGCCTCGTCGATCGCGTCGATGGCGTACAGGCTTGCATAGACCGTCGGTCCGCCCTCGACCAGTAGCACCTCAGCGTCCAGCTCATGGCGCATGTGGCGCAGCATCCCCTCGAACTCACGCCCCTCCGCCAGCGTGACGACGGGGCGACCCGTGGCCGCAATCGCCGCACGGCGATCGTCCGGCGCCGCCTCCGAGAGGTAGACGACCGCCGGAAAGTCGCGCGCTGTGAAGAATGGCCGCTCCAGTGGCAGGTCGCCCCCGCGACTCAAGACGGCCGCGATCGGCTTCGGCGGCTTTCCCCGCTCGATGCGGATGGCCTCCAGCGCCTCGTCCCCCAGCCGCGACGACGTGCCGCTTGCCCGCAGCGTCCCCGCCCCGTTCAGGACCACGTCCGCGTTCACCCGCAGCTCGCGCATCAGCCGCTGGTCCGCTGCCGACCCGATTCCCTGCTCCGTGCCCTCGATCACGCTCTTGCCGTCCGCCGACATGACGGTGTTGGCGATGACGTACGGGCGGTCGGCGGGTGGCGCCGGCAGATCGAGCGCCGTGTAGTCCGGTTTGCCTGGAGACCAGGCGTCGCTCATGGCAAATCGTGCTCGCGGTCGACCTCGCGGTAGTAGCAGGTGACGTTGTTCGTGTGGCAGGTCGGCCCCTCGGGCCGGGCCATCACGAGCAGCGAGTTGTCCTCGCAGTTCTTGTGCATGCTCACGAAGTTAAGGTAGTTCCCGCTGGTCGCGCCCTTTTCCCAGAGCTCATCCCGGCTCCGGCTCCAGAACGTGACATGCCCCGTCGCGAAGGTGTGATCCAGCGACTCCCGGTTCATCCAGCCCAGCATCAGCACCTGGTGCGTTTCCGCATCCTGGACGATGGCGGGGATGCGGTCGTGTTCGTCGAAGCTGAGGGGCATTGGGCTCTCCGGAGTGGCGTGGCTCTGTGTCTTCGAGGATACCCGAGGGAGCCGCTGCGCTCAGTCGCGCGCGGCCACCGGACGCATCGCGATTCCCTGCCCGGACAGCGCCTCCTTCACCTCGCGGATGGAGTACGTCCCGAAGTGGAAGATGCTCGCCGCCAGCACCGCGTCCGCCTTGCCCTCGGTCAGCGCCTCCGCCATGTGGTCGGGACCGCCCGCTCCCCCGGAGGCGATGACGGGCACGTTCACGGCCTCGCTCATCGCACGCAGCATGGCGATGTCGTACCCGCTCTGGTGGCCGTCGGTGTCCATGCTCGTCACGAGCAGCTCGCCAGCGCCCCGCTCCACCGCCTCCCGCGCCCACGCGATGGCGTCGATGCCTGTGGGTGTGCGGCCCCCGTGCGTGTACACCTCCCAACCCTCGCCCACCCCCTTCGCGTCGATCGCCACCACGATGCACTGGCTCCCGAAGCGGTAGGCGCCCTCGTTCACGAGGTCGGGGTTGTTCACCGCCGCCGTGTTGATGCTGACCTTGTCCGCTCCCAGCTCCAGCATCGTCTTCATGTCGACCGTCGTGCGGATGCCCCCGCCGACGGTGAAGGGAATGAACACCTGGTCCGCCGTTGCCGACACCATGTCGTACACCGTGGCCCGGTTGTCGGAGGAGGCGGTGATGTCGAGGAACACGAGCTCGTCAGCGCCCTCGGCGTCGTACAGCTTCGCCAGCTCGACGGGGTCGCCCGCGTCGCGCAGCTCGACAAACGAGACGCCCTTCACCACGCGCCCGTTGTCCACGTCGAAGCAGGGAATGATGCGCTTTGTCAGCACGACGCCACCGCCTCCAGCGCCTCCGCCAGCGTGAAGCGGCGCTCGTAGAGCGCCTTCCCCACAATCGCGCCCTCGCAGCCTGTCCTCGCCAGCGTCCGCAGGTCGTCCGTGGTTGTGACCCCGCCCGATGCCACCACGGGCACGGGCAGCGCCGCCGCGAACGCCGCCGCCAGCTCCGAGTTCGGCCCCTCGAGGGCGCCGTCACGGGCGATGTCGGTCACCATGATCCGGGGAGTGCCCCGCTCCACCATCTCCCGTGCGAGCGTCAGGGCGTCCGTCCCCGACCCCTCGCGCCACCCTTCCGTCAGCGCCTCCCCCGCGCGTGTGTCGATCGCGACCACGAGCATCCCCGGATAGCGTTCGACCACTTGGTTCACGAGGCCGGGGTTGCGGACGGCGGCGCTTCCGAGCTGGATGCGCTTCGCCCCCCGCTCCACCGCCCCCTCGACGTCCCCGATCGTCCGCAGGCCGCCCGACACCTCCACCGGAATCGCAACGGCCCTGCAGATGGCCGCGACCTCCGCCTGATTCACGGGACGCCCCTCCCGCGCCCCGTCCAGGTCGACGACGTGCAGCCGCTGGGCGCCCTGCGCCTCCCAGTCGCGCGCGACCTGCGCCGGGTCGTCGGCGTAGGCGGTCTCCTGGTCGTAGTCGCCCTGCAGCAGGCGCACGCAGCGCCCTCCGCGGATATCGATAGCCGGGATCACCTCGAAGCTCACGCTGCCTCGCGCACCCACTCGGCGAAGTTCGCGTAGATCGCGAGACCCGCTTCGCCGCTCTTCTCGGGGTGGAACTGCGTCGCGACCATGTTGTCTCGGGCCAGAACGCTCGGGAAGGTCAGGCCGTACGTCGTCTCGCCCAGCGCCAGGTCGGGGTCGGCCGGGTCCGGGTAGAAGCTGTGGACGAAATAGAAGTATGACCCGCTCGCGATGCCCGAGGTGATGCGGTGCTCGCGCAGCCACGTCACCTGGTTCCAGCCCATGTGCGGCACCTTCAGGTGGTCGAAGCCGAAGTGGCGAACGTTCCCCGGCAGCAGTCCCAGGCATTCCTGCCCGCCCCCCTCGTCCGAGTGGTCGAGCAGGGCCTGTAGGCCCATGCAGACCCCCAGGAATGGTCGTCCCGAGGCGACGTACTCCCGCAGCGGCTCGGTCAGGTCGCGTTCCCCGAGCTTCGCCATGGTGTCCGAAGCAGCCCCCACGCCCGGCAGGATGACGCCGTCGGCGCGAGCGACGTCCGCCCAGTCGGCTGTGATCGTTGCGTCCACGCCGACGTGCGCGAGGGCCCGCTCGACGCTGCGCAGGTTGCCGGCGTCGTAGTCCACCACGACCAGGAAGGGGTTGGCGGCCATGAATTCAGTGTGCGGCCTTGTTCCGCTATCGTCACGGAGCCCCTCGGAGGCGGTCGAGCGGCGCTCCCGGGCACGTTAAAATCGATGCACGGATGGCTGACTCCCAGCACGAGGCGCGACTCCGCAGCGAGGAGCTGCGCTCGCGCATCAACTACCACAATCACCGCTACTACGTGCTCGACGCGCCCGAGATCAGCGACGGCGAGTACGACGAGCTTCTGGACGAGCTGCGGGGCCTCGAAGCGGCCTTCCCCGAGCTCATCACCCCGGACTCACCCACCCAGCGCGTCGGCGATGCTCCCCTTGAGGCGTTCTCGACCGTCGAGCACCGCGCCCCCCTCCTCAGCCTCGGCAACGCCTCCAGCGCAGAAGATCTTGCCGACTGGCACCGCCGCGCCTCCGAGCGCGCCGGCCGCGACGACTTTGCCCTGACGACCGAGCCGAAGATCGACGGCCTCGCCATCTCCCTGACGTACGAGGACGGCAGCCTCGTGCAAGGGGCTACCCGCGGCGATGGCCGTCGCGGCGAGAACATCACCCCCAACCTCCGCACCATCCGCACCATCCCCCTCGCCCTCACGGGCGACTTCCCCTCCGCCTTCGAGGTTCGCGGCGAGGTCTACATGACGAAGAGCGGCTTCGAACGCATGAACGCCGAGCGCGCCGAACGCGGCGAACCGCTCTTCGCCAACCCTCGCAACTCCGCTGCCGGCGCCGTTCGCCAGCTCGACCCCGCCATCACCGCCCAGCGCCCCCTCTCCATCTACGTCTACCAGGTCGGCTGGAGCGAGGGCGTGGCGCCCGCGAGCCAGATCGAGCGGCTGCACTGGCTCGCGTCGATGGGCTTCCCCGTGAACGAGGACGCCGAGCGCCACGCTGGCCTCGACGACGTCGCCCGCCGCGTGTCCTGGTGGGGGGAACGCCGCGAGCGCCTCGACTACGACATCGACGGCGTCGTCATCAAGATCGACGACACGGAGG
>VXRS01000203.1 GCA_009838385.1 Dehalococcoidia bacterium
AAGACCGGTCGCGTCGGCCCGCTGATGTGTAAAAGCCACAGGCCAACCACCACGCCCACGCCGACACCGACGCCGACGCCGACGCCGACGCCGACGCCGACGCCAACACCTACGCCTATGCCGACAGCAACGCCTACGCCTACGCCGACACCGTCCCCAGCACCGGCACCCAGTCCCACTCCCTCTCCCTCTCCCGAACCAAAAGCAACGCCCGCACCCCGACCCAGGGGAGTCTTCTCGCCAACAGCGAGGACAGCGCCGGAGGCTTCGCTGAGAGCGCTACGCGCTGCCACACCCACCCAGGCGCCGGCGGCCACGGCGACGCCGACCCGACCGCCCACTGCAACGGCGGCACCCGTCCCGGCGCCGACTGCCACTCCGGAGGCCCCGCCACCGACCGCAAGACCAGCGCCGACTGCGCAGACAGCAGGGTCGGACGAGGGATACGCCTCACGGCCAGGGCTGAACGAGATCTATGTCGCGGACTCTGGTTCGGGGAGCGATCTGGCGGCGAACATCGCCGCGGCAGTCGCCTCGTTCACGGCCAGTGCCGGGGCGACCTCTCTGGTTGTGCGCCTGCTCGGGCGTGCCCTGGGGCGCCGAGTCTCGGGCGGGCGTTGACCCGGTGCTCGCGGGAAAGCAGGCTGGCCTCTGCCGATGTCGACACGCGCCACCCGACTCGTTGACGGGCCCATCATCCGGCCCGACATGGACGCCCGCATGGGCGACAACGTCAACGGGCCCTCGCTCATTCGCGCGCCGGAGTGGCTCTCGGAGACGGAGGCTGGCCGGCTGGGGCGGTACTACCTGTATTTCGCCCACCACAAGGGCCGCTACATCCGCCTGGCCTATGCGGACGACATTGTCGGCCCGTGGACGACCCATAAGCCCGGAACGCTCCAGCTGGAGGAGTCGCACTTTCCGGCGGCGAGTGACGACTTCGCTCCCGAGCTGGCGGGCCACATCGAGCGGGGGGAGGTGTATCCCCACGCGGCCTCGCCGGATGTGCACGTCGCTGACGAGTCGCGACAGATTCGGCTCTACTACCACGGGCAGTTGCGAAACGGCCGCCAGGTCTCCCGGCTCGCCCTGTCGGGTGACGGGATTCACTTCGAGGCTCGGGAGGAGGTCCTGTCGACCAGCTACCTGCGCGTGCTCCGGCTCGACGATGTTGCGGAACCGGGCTGGTACGGCATGTCGATGCCGGGAATCGTCTACCGCTCGGACGACGGCCTGGGCGGGTTCGAACGCGGGCCGCAGCTGTTCCCCGACACGATGCGCCATTGCGCGCTGCTCCGGCGGGGCGACACGCTCTGGGTCTTCTGGAGCAACGTCGGAGACGCGCCCGAACGCATCCTCGTGTCGCCGGTGTCGCTCCAGGGGGACTGGCGGGAGTGGGAAGCGGGGCCCGCCGAGGAGGTGCTGCGACCGGAGCGCGACTGGGAGGGAGCCGCGCTCCCGCTCGCCCCGAGTGTGCGGGGTTACGCCCCCGAGCCGGTCAACCAGCTACGCGACCCGGCGGTATTCGAGGAAGACGGCCGGGCCTGGCTGCTGTACGCCGTGGAGGGCGAGCACGGGATCGGCATCGCCGAGCTCGACGTTTCCTGACTTGCCCCTGCGCTAACCGCCGAGCGCCCGCGTTTCGGGTGTCTCGATGAGCTGGCAGTAGTTGCCGTCCGGGTCGAGGAAGGTGGAGATGCGGCCTCCCCAGAATTCCTCGCCCTTGCTTCGCACGAACTCGACTCCGGCTGCTTCGAGGCGCGCCTGCTCCGCGTCGAGGTCATCGACCACGAAGTTGATGAGGTAGCGCACCGGGTCGGTGGCGGGGCCGGTGACCTCGCTGTGGCCGCTGACGATGAGGAAGCCGCTGCCGAGCGCGAAGGCGCCGGGACTCATCTCGGGGGCGGGGGTGAGCCCGAGGGTGTCGCGGTAGAACACGATCAACCGCTCAGGCTCCGGGCTCCCGAGGTTGAGCGAGAGCGCTGGCAGGATCGCCAACGGCTAGCTCGCGAAGGCGTTGATGGCGGCCACGTCGTCGCCGCTGAGGCTCCAGCCGCCGGCGGCGACGTTCGACTCGAGCTGGTCGGGGCGGGTGGCGCCGGAGATAACGCTGGGCACGCCGTCCTGGGCGAGCAACCAGGCGATCGCGAGATCAAGCACGGAGTGGCCCTGGTCGGCGGCATACGCCTCGGCGGCGTGGAGGATGCCCCAGTTCTTGTCGTTGATGTACTTGCCGGCGAGGCCGGCGAGGGCGCCCTCGGTGAGGCGGCCGCCGGCGGGCATCTCCTCGCCCTGCTTGTACTTGCCGGTGAGGAAGCCGCCGGCGAGGGGGAAGTAGGGGAAGATGCCGTAGCCGCACTCGACGGCGGCGGGGGCGGCATCGGCCTCGATGTTGCGGTCGACGAGGCTCCACTCGTTCTCAACGGAGATGTAGGGGGCGAAGCCGTTCGACTCGGTGACCTGCTTCGCTTCGCGGATCTGGTCGCCGGAGACGTTGGAGATGCCAGCGTTGCGGATCTTCCCTTCCTTCACGAGGTCGTTGAGCACGCCCGCGGTCTCTTCGGCGGGGGTGTCGGGGTCGGGGAAGTGGACCATGTACAGGTCGATGTAGTCGGTGCCGAGCCGCTGCAGGCTGTTGTTGAGGGCGTTCGTGATGTACTCGCGGGTGCCGCTACCGGGGGACTCGATGCCGGTTGCGGTCATCGACGTGGGCATGCCGAACTTGGTGGCGATGATGACGTCGCCGCGACGGTCTCCGAGGGCCTTGCCGAGGATCTCCTCGGAGGGGCCGTGCTCGCCAGCGTACATCTCGGCGGTGTCGAAGAAGTTGACGCCTAGCTCGATCGCCTTGTCAACGACGGCGTTGGCGCCGTCCTGGCCGATGCGCATGCCGAAGTTGTTGCAGCCGAGGCCGACGACGGAGACCTGCAGGTCCGAGCTGCCGATATTGCGGTAGTCCATAAGGGGTGCGCCTCCTGAGGGTTTCGTTCGCGTGGGGCAGTGTAGGGCAACGGGGCGCGGGGCGCGCCCGTGGGCTCAGGCGGGGTCGAACTCGATATCGAGGGAGGTGACGGAGCGCATGCCGGCATTCCCGCCCATGACGGGGTTGCGGCCCGGCTTGATGCGCACGTCTGAGATGGCTTCGAGGATCATGCGGGTGCCGACCACGGCCTCGGTGCGGGCGAGCTGGTAGCCGACGCAGAAGTGCTTGCCGAGGCCGAAGCCGATGTGGCTGGCCCTGCCGCCCTCACGGTAGCCGACGCGCATCTCGCGACCGATGTAGAGGTCGTCGCGGAAGATGTCGAAGGTCTCGGGGTCGCTGAACACGCGCTCGTCGTGGTTGGCGCCGTGGATCGAGAGGTTCACGACGCTCCCGGCGGGAACGGTCACGCCACGCATCTCCCAGTCCTGCATGACGAGGCGGACCTCGCCCCCGACGGGTGCTTCGCAGCGCATCGTCTCGGTGAAGGCCTGGTCGATGAGGGAGTGGTCCTGGCGTACGGCCTCGAACTGCTCGGGGTGGTTGAGGAGGAGCCACCAGAGGTTGGCGATGGCGCGGTCGGTGGTCTCGCCGCCGGCTGTCAGGAGGAGGCTCACGAACGACTTGATGTCATGCACGGTCAGCTTCTCGCCGTCGACCTCGGCCTCGCAGAGCCTGGAGATGAGGTCATCCCCGGGGTTGCGAAGGCGCTCCTGGACGAACGGTTCGAGATAGTCGTGGAACTCGGCGTTGGCCTCGATGCCCTTCTTGCGGAGGACGGGGTCGGGGGCGAGGCCGGCGAGGAAGGTGGGGTACCAGTAGTGGAAGCGGTCGTGATCGGATTGGGGGAGGGCGAGCATGTCGACGATGACGTTGACGGGGAGGCGCGTGCTGAAGGTATCGACGAGGTCCGTCTCGCGGCGGTCGATGAAGCCCTCGACGAGCTCGCGGGCGGCTTTCTCGGTGAAACCGACAATGAGGCGGCGGACGTTGTCCTCGATGACCGGGAGAAAGGCCTCGAGCTTCCGGCCGACGAACTCGGGGGCGATGATGGCGCGCTTCTGGGAGTGCTCGTCGCCATCCATGGCGGTGAGGGAGGGCCCGAAGACGGCGCTGTGGGAGGACTCGAAGATGGTGCTGGAGAGCACGTCGTGGTCGAGGAAGCCGTCGACGACGTCCTCATACCGGGTAACGAACCACATCTTCTCGCTGGGGTGCTGCCAGACCGGGTGCTCGTCGCGCAGGCGCTTGAGCGCCGGGTAGGGGTTCAGGTGGAACGCCTCCCCTTCAAGGAGGGCGGGGGCGAAGGCGTCGGCAGTCATGGCGGGGTCAGGATAACGG